>NZ_JAKUFX010000004.1:0-119411 GCF_022663635.1 Bacillus cereus group sp. BfR-BA-01356
GGGTTTATTTGAGATGCTTATTTTTAAGAGTATGCTTTTATTTTAGGAATGTTTTGATCCGATGAGTCGAAAGCTCAGGTTGTGCTCACTCTTAAGTTGATGGGCATGGGGACGCTACAACAATAACGAAATTACAAGAGAGAAATGAGAAAAAAGAGTGAGTAAAGCACTATGCGTACGCATAGTGTTTTACTTGTGGTAAAATAAGAGCAGGAAACTCCTAAAGGTTGTATTTTACTGAAGGAGAGAAAAGTAAAATAAGAGGTATATGTATATATGAATAAGCGAACAGCGTTAATACTTGGTGCAAGTGGTTTAGTTGGACAAGAGATAACGCGTCTATTACTTGAATCAGATTACTACGATTCGGTTACTATTTTTGTAAGAGAGCCAATGCAATTGCAACATGAGAAGTTACAGCAGAAACAAGTTGATTTTTCGGTATTAGAGGAATATAAAGAGTTCTTTGCTGTGGATGATGTTTTTAGTTGCTTAGGAACAACAATAAAAAAAGCAAAAACAAAAGCAAATTTTAAAAAAGTAGATTATGAATATACGTTACGAGCTGCTTGTTTAGCTGAAAAACAAGGGGTACAAAATTTCCTTGTCGTGTCTTCTATGGGAGCGAATCCTAAATCATTTTTCTTTTATTCACAAGTGAAAGGGAAAATGGAAGAAGAATTGCAAAAGTTAGTGATCGGTGGTATTCACATTTTTAGACCATCATTATTAGTAGGAAATCGACAAGAATTTCGTTTCGGCGAACAAATGGCTGAAAAGTTATCTCGTATTATTCCTTTTATCTTTAAAGGGGCTTTCAAAAAGTATAAACCAATTTCAGCTAAAGATGTGGCGAAAGGGATGTATATAACCGCGCTGCGAGAAGAATCGGGTATCCATACTTATAATTCAAATGAAATTACAACGATAGAATAAATAAAACCGGGAAGAATGACTTCTCGGTTTTATTTATTCGTATGAATTTTCCCTGGCGCTCGCTTGTATTGATATGGTTCTTGCAATTCAAAGCCAAGTTCATTGGCCGCTATTCTCGGGAAGTACGGATTGCGAAGTAACTCACGTCCGATGAAAATTAAATCAGCTTCGTTATTGTTTAAAATTTGCTCTGCTTGTACTCCGGTCGTAATTAATCCAACTGCACCAGTTGCAATGTTAGCATGCTCTTTAATATGTTTAGCATATTGTACTTGATACCCAGGATAAACATCGATGCTTGCAGGGACAACAGCTCCAGAGCTACAATCGATTAAATCTACTCCTTGTTCTTTCATCCATTTTGTATACTGAACATAATCTTGAACTGTTAACCCTTCAGGATGATAATCATTTGCTGAAATACGGACAAATAACGGTCCGTTCCAAACTTCATTTATCGAGTCAATGATTTCGCGTAAGAAACGATAGCAGTTTTCAGGTGAGCCGCCGTATTCATCCGTCCGTTTATTAGTAAGTGGTGATAGGAATTCATTGATAAGGTAACCGTGAGCGCCATGTATTTCAATAACATCAAATCCAGCTTGTTTTGATCGTACTGCAGCTTGCTGAAAAGCTAATACAGTATTTTTAATTTGGTGTTTGCTCATTTCTATTGGCATTTTCATTGTTTCATTAAATGGAATGGCTGAAGGAGCTAACGCATCTGTTTCTAATTCTGCTTTTCTTCCGGCGTGAGCGAGTTGAATGGCAGCTTTTGCGCCGTTATCATGTATAAAAGTAGTCGTTTTATGTAAGCCTTCAATTAGGTTGTCATCCCAAATACCTAAGTCTTTGTTAGAAATTCGTCCTTCAGCTAACACCGCAGTTGCTTCAACCATAACTAAACCTACTTGGCCAGCAGCGCGAGTTCCATAATGAATGAGATGAAAATTCGTAACGCTGCCATCCTCATTCCCCGAGGAATACATACACATAGGCGACATAACGATACGATTTTTTAGTGTAACGTTCTTAATTGTATAAGGTGAAAAAAGCTTGGAATTCATCAAATAGCCTCCTTGATTGAATTTTCTTATATTTTACCATTCTCTTTTTTGTTTCTCTAATAAAACGCTTATACGAAAAATTTTGTATATTCGTGTTACAATGACTAATATGAACTGAATTGGAGGATGGCATATGTACCAGGCTTATTATGAAAGCGAATTAGGTTTGCTTGAAATTACAGCGAATCAAGAAGGAATTACGTCTGTTATATTTGTTGATGAACGACAAGAAGAAAATAAAAATGAAATGATAGAACAATGTATAAATGAGTTAGATGAATATTTTAAAGGGAAAAGAAAAGAGTTTACGGTCCCGCTGTCTGCGGAGGGAACAGCATTTCAAAAAAATGTATGGGATGCACTTTATACTATTCCATACGGCGTAAGTGCTTCATATTTAGATATTGCAGAGAAAGTTGGAAATATAAAAGCTGTACGGGCAATAGGAGGGGCAAATAGTCGGAATCCAATTTCAATAATTGTTCCATGTCACCGTGTAATAGGAAAGAGTGGAAAGCTTGTTGGATATGCTGGTGGTTTATGGAGGAAAGAGTGGTTATTAAAACACGAAGGTATTTTGAAATGACGTATGGATGGGAAGAGGGATTGTTTTGAAATGTATAAATTGTGGGCAACCTTGCGAGGAGGAACAGTTAAATTGTGCAAGTTGTCAGCGAAACTTGGATAATGAACAAGAGGAAGGTAGCTCGTTAATAGATAAAGAACTGGAAGTATATGTAGGGAGACAATATCCGTATTACAAAAGGAAATGGGATCTTGAGAATAAGCGGATTGCTAGGTGGAGCTGGAATGGTTGGGCTGCTATTTTCAATATAGGCTGGCTAGGATATCGTAAGTATTATGTACCAGCTGCTTTATTTATGTTGTTATTAGTAGCGTGTGATGCATTTTCGTATTATATGGGATTTAATGTAGCGTTGCCAATCATTAATATGGTGCCTCTTACGTTTTTATTACTCATTTTTATTCTGTTTGGAATGGGGATTTTTGCAAATGGATTATACTATCAATTTGCGGAAAGACGTATATACCGAATAAAAGCAAGAGAAATAAAAGATAAATCAGTTGAAAACTATCTAATCAATGATAGCGGCGGAACGAGCAAAATGGGAGCGACAATTGTTACTATTTTAGCAGTTGCTAGCATATTTTTTAGTCATTTCTTTTTTCCGACTGATCGAGACGTTATTCAAAAGGTTCGTACAAGCTCGCTTTATGAATATCCTTTCTTTTCAATAGGTGAATCTTTCGAAAATTATTTTCAAAATTCAGGTTGGATATATTATCGTGGAACGGAAGGGTTAGAATTAGTAGAATTCCAAGGATATAACACCGGAACGCCAAGACAAAAGGTGAAGATTCAATTTGTTGTCGATTATAAATTAGGTGAAGTGGAACCATACTCACTTATGGTTAATGGTGAATCTAAAACTGAAGAAGAGTTTTTGAAGCTGATGGAAGAAATATTTAAAGTTCAAAATCCATTTGATATAGAGGATGGATTACAAGTAAATGCTATTCAAGAAAGCGGCTGGAAAGAAATTTCCGATCGCTTTTTTCTATGTTTGTTAAAATAAATATTTAAAATAATCAGAATCTTTTGTATAATGAAATATATTATATAGGATTTAACTTATACATATAGATTGGGGGAAGGAAGAATGAAGAGAAAGACAACAACAATTGCTGCACTTGCGTTAACGACAAGTGTATTGGTTGCAGGATGTGGGAATGGTGAGAAGGCTTCGACAACGAAGAAAGAATCGAATAAGGGAATGGCCGATAAACAAGTTTTAAATTTGCTAGAAACAGCTGAAATTCCTTCAATGGATACATCTAAATCAACGGATTCTGTATCTTTCCGTGTATTTGTAAATGCAATGGAAGGTTTATATCGTCTAGATAAAGATAATAAACCAACACCAGGTATGGCAAAAGATGTGAAGATTAGTGAAGATAAAAAGACATATACATTTGAATTACGTGATGCGAAATGGTCAAATGGTGATCCAGTTCGAGCACAAGATTTTGTATATGCATGGCAACGTACATTAGATAAAGCATTAGCGGCAGAATATGCATTCATTTTATTTGATGTGAAAAATGCACAGAAAGTAAATAAAGGTGAATTACCAGCAGATCAATTGGGTGTTAAAGCGAAGGATGATAAAACGTTGGTAGTAGAATTAGAGCAACCAGCACCTTATTTTCTTGAGCTTACGTCGTTCCCTACATTTTTCCCATTAAATGAAAAATATGTGAAAGAGCAAGGAGATAAATACGGATTAGAAGCAGATAAATTAGTATATAATGGACCATTTACAATGAGTCAATGGAAACATGAACAAAATTATCAGTTGAAGAAAAATCCTAATTATTGGGATAAAGATACTGTAAAATTAGACGAAATTAATGTAAGTATTGTGAAGGAAACAAGCACGGGAGTAAATTTATATGATAGTGATCAAGCAGATCGAGTTATTTTAACTTCTGAATTTGTTGATAAATATAAAAAGAATAAGCCAGATGAATTTAAAACGAAGTTAGATCCACGCATATATTTCTTACGTTTTAACCAAAAAAATGCAACATTTAAAAACCAAAAAGTACGTGAAGCGATTGATTTAGCATACGATAAAAAAGGAATTGCTGATGTCATTTTAAATGACGGTTCATTGCCAGCATATTTCTTAGTACCTGAAAAATTCACGACAGGTCCGGATGGAAAAGATTTCCGCTCTGTAAATAAAAACTTCCGTGATAGTAAAGATAATGCAGAGAAAGCAAAAAAATTATGGGAAGAAGCGAAGAAAGAGCTTGGTCAAGATACAATTACGGTTGAATTACTAAACGATGATAACGGTAGCCGGAAAAAAGTAGGCGACTTTATTAAGGAAGAACTAGAGAAAAACTTGCCTGGTATTAAAGTAAATTTGAAACAGCAACCATACAAGCAGAAGCTAGATTTAGAAAAGAAATTCCAATACGAATTCTCATTATCTGCATGGAGCCCTGATTATCCGGATCCAATGACTTATATTGATATGTTTGTTACTGGAAGCTCATTTAATGAAATGGATTATTCTAATCCGAAGTATGATGATTTAGTAGCGAAATCAAAAGGAGAGCTATTAAAAGATGATAAAGCACGCTGGAATGCACTTGCGGAAGCTGAAAAAATCTTAATTGGTCAAGACGCAGCAATTTCTCCTACGTACCAACAAAGTACAGCTTATTTAGAGAAGCCGTTTGTAAAAGGCATTGCTAACCATACGTTTGGCGGGGACTTCAGTTATAAATGGGCATATATTACAAAAAAATAGTATAATGAAAGGTGAGTGAATTTTCGCTCATCTTTTATTTGTATAAGGAGGAATTATAGTTGTTAAGGGGAATCAATCATATTTGTTTTTCGGTATCTAATTTAGAAAACTCTATTATGTTTTATGAAAAAGTATTAGAAGGAGAATTATTAGTTAAAGGAAGAAAATTGGCTTATTTTAACATATGTGGAGTATGGATAGCGCTTAATGAAGAGACGCATATTTCGAGAAATGAGATTCATCAATCTTATACGCACATTGCATTTTCTGTTGAACAAGAAGACTTTAAATGTCTAATACAGCGATTAGAAGAAAATGATGTTCATATTTTACAAGGAAGAGAACGTGATGTAAGAGATTGCGAATCTATATACTTTGTTGATCCTGACGGTCATAAATTTGAGTTTCACTCAGGGACACTGCAAGACCGTTTAAATTATTATAGAGATGAGAAACCTCATATGACATTTTATTAGGGAGGGATAGCATTTGCATGCACTTGTAATTGGTGGAACAGGAATGCTAAAGAAAGTTTCTATGTGGTTTTGTGAGAAAGGATTTTATGTTTCTATTATCGGGCGAGATGAAGTGAAATTAGAAAATGTTAAGCGAATGAGTTCTGCACCAGAAAATATTACATGCCTTTCGTTAGATTATCATAATGATGAAGATGTAAAGCTAGCTATTAAAAGTACAATTGAGAAAAATGGCCCAATCACATTAGTTGTTGCATGGGTACACACAAGTGCAAAGCATGTACTATCAAATATTTGTAAAGAACTAGATTTGTCGTCTAAAACATATAGTTTATTTCATATTTTAGGTAGTAAAGCATCACGTATGCCTGCACAAAAAATAGGGAGTACGCGATGTATTTATCATAGAATTATTTTAGGTTTTATTTTAGAAGATACATATGGAAGATGGCTTACTCATGAAGAGATAGCTGATGGAGTTATAAAAGGGATTGAAAGTAAACGAGCGGAGTGGATTGTAGGGAGAGTTGAACCGTGGGAATTACGACCAACATGGTGAGGGGGAGTAAGAAATGAAAACAACTATATATGTAACAAGGCATGGTGAAACAGAGTGGAATGTAGCGAAGCGAATGCAGGGACGGAAAAATTCTGCTTTAACTGAAAATGGTATAGTTCAGGCGAAACAATTAGGGAATCGAATGAAAGATTTACCAATCCATGCGATCTATAGTAGTCCGAGCGAAAGAACACTTCATACGGCAGAGTTAATAAAGGGGGAACGTGATATACCCATTATAGCGGATGAGCATTTCTATGAAATCAACATGGGTATATGGGAAGGACAAACAATCGCGGATATAGAAAACCAATTTCCAGAAGAAGTGCATCTGTTTTGGAATGAGCCACATCTTTTTCAGTCAACATCAGGCGAAAATTTTGAGGCCGTTTATGAAAGAGTAATTGAAGGGATGCAGCTTCTTTTAGAGAAGCATAAAGGACAAAACATATTGATTGTTTCTCATGCGGCAGCAGCAAAATTACTTGTAGGGCATTTCGCGGGAATTGAAATAGAAAATGTGTGGGATGATCCATTTATGCATAGTGCCAGTTTGAGCATAATAGAATTTGAAGAGGGTATTGGTAAAGTGAAACAATTTGCAGATATAAGTCACTTTCAATAAATGTAAAAAAGGCCGCAAAACGGCCTTTTTTGGGTGGTATAAAAACTAGCAGTTACGTTTTTTATACCAGAAGTGATCGAATTTCTTATTTTTGCAAGATGGGAATTTATGTCCGCCTTTGCAATCATTCCATTTGTGTCCGCTATCGTGACAGTCTTTACCATGATCACATGAATCATCGCAAGAGTGACCGTGTCTGTTAGGGAAGAATTCGCATTTTTTACAGAAACTTCGTTTTGTCCAGAAAAATTTCTTTTCAAAGCGTATGCATTTTGTAATGAATGTACAATGTTTTCTGCGAGTACGTTTTGTAACTAATACGCATTCTTTTCTACGCGTTACTTTCGTAACGAACGTCCATTTTTGAACACGTACACGTGTACATTTCGTAACAAATGTCCATTTTTTTACGTGCGTACATTTTGTAACGAACGTACAATGTTTCACGCGAGTACATCTTGTTCTTGGACATTTACCCCCAGTTGTACATTTACATCCAGTTGTACAATGATGATGAGTGAATTTATCATCATCGCATTCAAAAGTACTTGGATCTTGGTGTAAGAAATCCTCCATCCCAGCACTTTTGATTTCTTCAACAGCTTTTCTAATATCACGTTTCATAGAAATCCTCCTTATCATGTATTAAAGTGAAAAGGTATTCTTTTTCCTTAACATGATATGTATGTAGGCATCTTTCTGAACAGGACAAGAGTGTAATTTTATATAAATAGATGATTGCGGATGTATGGACAAGACAAGGCGCATACATTGAATGAAGAGAACTGAGAAGGGATGAGAAAACATGCTGCCTTCATATGATTTTTTTGTTCATCCAATGTACTTAGTGGAATTGAAAAAGGACATTTGGTCAGATAGTCCAGTGCCAGCAAAATTAACTTATGGAAAAAAGAAGTATGATATTGATATCGTATACCGAGGAGCTCATATTCGCGAATTTGAGAAAAAGTCTTATCATGTTATGTTTTATAAGCCTAAAAAATTTCAAGGTGCGAAAGAGTTTCATTTGAATTCGGAGTTTATGGATCCGTCTCTCATACGAAATAAATTATCTTTAGATTTTTTTCATGATATTGGTGTACTTTCGCCAAAATCACAACATGTATTTATAAAAATTAATGGTCAAATTCAAGGTGTGTATTTACAGTTAGAATCGGTTGATGAAAATTTTTTGAAAAATAGAGGATTACCGAGTGGTTCTATTTATTATGCGATAGATGATGATGCGAATTTTTCATTAATGAGTGAACGAGATAAAGATGTTAAGACAGAGCTCTTTGCGGGTTATGAATTTAAATATTCGAATAAAAATAGTGAAGAACAACTGAGTGAATTTGTATTTCAAGCGAATACTTTGACGAGGGAAGCCTATGAAAAAGAAATTGGGAAGTTTCTACATGTAGATAAATATTTACGATGGTTAGCAGGAGTTATTTTTACGCAAAACTTTGATGGTTTCGTTCATAACTATGCACTATATCATAACGATGAAACAAATTTATTTGAAGTTATACCGTGGGATTATGATGCGACTTGGGGGCGAGATGTACAAGGGAGACCACTTAATCATGAATATATTCGCATTCAAGGGTATAATACGTTAAGTGCAAGATTGCTAGACATACCTGTATTTAGAAAGCAGTATCGAAGTATTTTGGAAGAAATATTAGAAAATCAATTCACAGTTTCGTTTATGAGGCCGAAAGTAGAAGGGTTGTGTGAATTGATTCGCCCATATTTACTACAAGATCCATACATGAAAGAAAAATTAGAAACATTTGATCAAGAGGCTGATATGATTTATGAATATATAAATAAAAGAAGAAAGTATATACAAGACCACTTACATGAATTAGATTAATTTTGAAAGAGATTGAAACGTTATCAATCTCTTTTTTTTGTATAATAAAGATGTATCAATAAAAATGAAGTAATATATTTGATAGAGAATGGGGATGCGGATATATGACGATTAAATGGATTGATTGGGTAAAACAAATACAATCTATAGCTCAAGCGGGTTTAAC
The DNA here is from genome assembly GCF_022663635.1 of Bacillus cereus group sp. BfR-BA-01356. Classification (NCBI taxonomy): domain Bacteria; kingdom Bacillati; phylum Bacillota; class Bacilli; order Caryophanales; family Bacillaceae; genus Bacillus; species Bacillus cereus group sp. BfR-BA-01356. Next base: position 9,056 of record NZ_JAKUFX010000004.1, read on the forward strand.
GTATTCTAAGGATGTATATGATATTGAGCGTTTCCAGCAATTACGAGATATTTCTATTTCAATGATGTCACATTACACGAAAACAGATTGGGAAGTCGTAGAGAAATTATTTGCACGTGAGACAGGCTATCAAACACCTAAAGTTGATATAAGAGCGGTTGTTTTTCAAAATGAAAAGTTATTATTTGTGAAAGAAAAAAGCGATGGGAAATGGGCATTGCCAGGTGGATGGGCTGATGTCGGTTATACGCCAACCGAAGTTGCAGCAAAAGAGGTTTTCGAAGAGACTGGTTATGAGGTAGATCATTTTAAGTTACTAGCTATATTTGATAAAGAAAAACATCAACCCTCTCCATCGGCGACGCATGTATATAAGATTTTCATTGGATGCGAGATTATTGGTGGAGAAAAGAAAACTAGTATTGAAACAGAAGAGGTGGAGTTTTTTGGTGAAAATGAATTGCCTAATTTATCAATTGCTAGAAATACAGAAGACCAAATTAAAGAGATGTTTGCCTACATGAAGGACCCGCAGAAAGAGAAATTAATAGATTAATCCTGCTTGAATTGTACATATTGTTAAAATGAAGATATTGGCAGATTGCAGCCTTTATGTAATAATGGGATGGTATGTGAAGAAAAAAGGAGATAAAAAAGAACATGTTAGCAAACATAATAGATCAGTTATTGCAATTTTTTGCAAGCTTAGGTTACTTTGGAGTAGCTCTTGCTTTAATGATTGAAGTAATCCCGAGTGAAATTGTACTTTCGTATGCTGGCTTTTTAGTAGCGAATGGTAAAATTAGTTTTGTGGGTGCAGTTATCGCCGGAACGATTGGTGGTACTTTAGCGCAAATCTTTTTATACTGGCTTGGATACTACGGAGGGCGTCCGGTTGTAGAGAAATATGGGAAATATCTACTTATTAATAAACATCATTTAGACATAGCGGAAGGTTGGTTTAAGCGTTATGGAGCAGGCGTAATATTTTCTGCGCGCTTTATCCCAGTAGTACGTCATGCGATCTCTATTCCAGCAGGGCTAGCTAAGATGCCATTAAAACTATTTACACTTTATACGGTTGTAGCGATCATTCCATGGTCAATTCTATTTATATACTTAGGTGAAAAACTTGGTGGGAATTGGCGACAAATTAAAGAGTATGCATCTGATTACACACATTACATAATTATAGGAGCTGTTCTTTTTATTGCTCTATACTTTGGTTTAAAGTATTTCAAAAAGAAAAAAGCAGCGCGTTAAAGTCAATGATTTTTCATTGGCTTTTTTTGTTTGTTTCGGTTCTAAAGAAAAGGAGTTGTCCATAATGTGTAATAATAAAGCGTAGCGGAGGAATGTGATGAAAGGGTCACCGTTTATACGTGGAACGATATTTTTAACGATGGCAACGATGATATCAAAAATGTTAGGGTTTATATATGTTATACCATTTACAGCGATGGTCGGTACGAGTGGTTACGTTCTATACACATATGCATATCGTCCTTATACCATCATGCTCAGTATAGCAACAATGGGATTACCGCTAGCTGTTTCAAAGATGGTATCAAAATATGATCAACTGAATGATTATCATACGGTTAAGAGAGTGTTGAAAAGTGGAATCGTGTTTATGTTTATAATGGGAGTCATTTCGTGTTTTACGTTATATATGCTAGCTCCGCATTTAGCTAAACTTGTCATCGATGGGAATGATCAAACGGGGAATAGTGTAGGAGCGGTTACTACTAATATTCGAATTGTAAGTTTTGCGTTAATACTTGTGCCAGTAATGAGTTTATTAAGGGGCTTCTTTCAAGGATTCCAATCGATGGGGCCTTCTGCATTAAGTGTAGTTGTAGAGCAATTTTTTCGGGTTTTAACCATTTTAATAGGAAGCTTTGTCGTTTTATATGTTTTAAAAGCTTCTGTTTCGCTAGCAGTTGGTATTTCAACGTTCGGTGCATTTATGGGAGCTGTAGGTGGATTAACTGTTTTAAGTGCGTATTATATAAGAAGGAGAAGGCACTTAAAGAAAAAAGAGATGGAAAGTATACCACAAACAACGAAATCTTTTTTCTCATTGTATAAGGAGCTCTTTACATATTCTATTCCTTTTGTTGTGGTGGGCTTAGCAATTCCGTTGTATCAGACGATTGATACATTTACAATTAATAAACTACTTATACAAATAGGGTATATGCAAGGAGAAGCGGAAAAAATTAATGCGATAATTGGTCTTGTTCAAATGGTTGTGCTTATCCCGGTATCCGTTGCGACAGCTTTTAGTATGTCTCTCGTACCAGAGATGACGAAAGCTTACACAGCAGGAAATACGAAGCTATTGTACAAACATTTTACGAGAACAAATGTATTAGTAGTAGCAATTACGGTACCGGCGGCAATTGGAATGATGGTGTTAGCCAAACCTGTATATACTCTTTTATTCGGTGCTGGAAATGATCCAGAGATGGGGAGAATCATTTTACAGTATTATGCTCCTGCTTGCATACTATTTTCTCTTTTTACAGTAACGGCTGCTATGCTACAAGGAATCAATCAACAGCAGAAGACGGTGCTAGGACTAGTGATTGGAATTATTGTGAAGATAGTTTTAAATATTGTATTGCTTCCGTATTTCGATTATGTAAGTTTTATCATTTCAACATACGCGGGCTATACGATTTCAGTCGGGTTTAACTTGTGGATGCTTTCTAAATATGTTATAAAGGCAACATAAGCTTTTAAGGCAGAGAGCACTCTGTCTTTTTCTATGTTTATCCCGCTTTAACGGGCAGTGAGACCCTCACCTCAAAATTCAGCGAAAAAAAGAAGTTTGGTTGGGGGCGGATAACCCGTAAAAGCCCGATTTGTAAGGGCTAATAATTGGTGAGGATGAAGCCCCCCACTGATTAAAGTTTCACTTTATAATATTTTTCTTATAAAAACGTTTTCAAAATAATTTTTCTATTGAAATTTAAACGTATGTTTCATATGCTGAGAATGGCGGTTTAAAAACTGTGATTTAAGAGAGGTAGATTCCTACATGTAAAAAGAATCGGGGTGATAGTATGTTAAATATATATTTAACAGACCGAAACGGAAAACTACAAGAGATTGAGGAAATGCAAAAGGGGTGCTGGATTAATGTACTTCATCCAACAGAAGAAGAAATTCAATATCTAGTACAAACTTTAAATGTAGACTTAGATTTCATTAAAGACCCTTTGGATGATGAAGAACGCTCTCGTATTGAAAAGGAAGACAATAATACTTTAATTATCGTGGATATTCCGACAGTTAGACATGATGAAGAAGGAAATTCGATTTATGACACGATTCCAATAGGTATGATTGTGATGCCGGATTGTTTTGTTACGATCTGCTTAGAAGAGAATCCAATTTTTGAACGTTTTATTAATCAACGTATTAAAGAATTTTATACGTTTAAGAAGACGCGCTTTGCACTTCAGCTCTTATATACGATTTCTACTTATTATTTAAGATACTTAAAGCAAATAAATCGAAAAACAATTGATTTAGAGCATCAATTAAATCAGTCAATGAAAAATAAAGAGATTTTCACATTGTTAGGCCTTGAGAAAAGTTTAGTATACTTTACAACGTCATTAAAGGCTAATAAAATTGTAATTCAAAAGTTAATGCGTAATAGTACATTTTTAAAAATGTATGAAGACGATCAAGATTTATTAGAAGATGTATTAATTGAAAATAAACAGGCTATTGAAATGGCGGAAATATATAGTCACATTTTAAGTGGAATGATGAATACTTTTAGCTCCGTTATATCAAATAATTTAAATAGTGTTATGAAACTGTTAACGTCAATTACGATCATTTTATCTTTACCGACGATGGTTTCTAGTTTCTTTGGAATGAACGTAAAGGTTCCGTTTGAAGGGGAAGCCCACGGTTTTGTAATTGTACTCATCATATGTGTAACACTATCTTTCACGTTAGCTTTTGTTTTTTGGAAGAAACGTTACTTTTAACGATAAGAAAGCTGCTCTAGCATAGTTATATAACTACGCTAGAGCAGCTTTTTTGCTATGAAATCTCAAATTTTGAATAGAATATAACTTGTACAATGTAATGTATATAAAGGGTATGTATGCCATATAAACCTTGTTCAATTAATGAAATGGGGTTAAAATTACATATTGTTAATGAAAAGTTGGAGGAAATACATCATGGAATTGTTTCAATTACCGAAAGCATTCCTGCAAATGAATACAATTTTTATCTCCATATTGATCGAAGCACTTCCTTTCGTGCTCATTGGTGTATTTATTTCAGGATTCATTCAAATGTTCGTGACAGAAGATATGGTGGCAAAATGGATGCCGAAGAACCGATTTCTGTCTGTTTTATTAGCTACTTTTTTAGGTATGTTGTTTCCAGGTTGTGAATGTGGAATTGTTCCGATTGTAAGACGATTAATTGGAAAAGGCGTTCCACCATACGCAGGGATTGCATTTATGTTAACTGGACCTATTATTAATCCAGTTGTATTATTTGCTACTTATGTTGCCTTTGGGAGTAGTATGCACATGGTATGGTATCGTTCTATTGTAGCGATTATCGTAGCCATTATCGTTGGAATTATATTATCCTTTATGTTTAAAGAACATCAATTAAGAGATGATCACTTCCCAGAAGTGAATAATAAGCGTCCACTGCGTAAAAAAATGTGGGATGTATGTACACACGCTGTTGAGGAATTCTTCTCAATGGGAAAATATTTAGTACTAGGTGCGTTAATTGCAGCAGCGGTACAAACGTTTGTACAAACTTCAACACTTCTTGCTATTGGACAAGGTCCGTTTTCTTCATCAGCTGTTATGATGGGACTTGCTTATATATTATCACTTTGTTCAGAGGCAGATGCATTTATCGCTTCTTCGTTCCAAAGTACGTTTTCAACAGCTTCACTTGTCGCGTTCCTCGTTTACGGACCGATGGTGGATATTAAAAATATGTTTATGATGCTTGCGACATTTAAAACTAAATTTGTAATTGTTGTTATAGTTACAGTTACTCTTGTTGTTTATGCAAGCTCACTACTCATTTATGCGATGGGGTGGTAGGTTATGTTTCGAGCATATATATTATTAGGTTTTACAATATTAATTGCGCAGCTTCATATTTCCGGTAACATTACGAAGTATATCAATATGAAGTATGCCTATTTATCAACAACAGCAGCAATTATTTTAGGTTTCTTAACGATTATACAAATTATCGTCGTTTTCCAAAAAGAGCACCAAAAGGAAAAAGAGAAAAATGATTGCAGTTGTGACCATAGCCATTGCGGGCATGATCATTCAAAAGATGAGAATACATGGTGGAAAAAAGCATTTTCGTACTCCTTGTTTTGTTTTCCAATTATCTCAGGGTTATTTTTCCCAATTGCGACGTTAGATTCGGATATTGTTAAAGCGAAAGGATTTCACTTTCCTGTTGCACAAGCAGAAAGTAAGGATCCATTTATGACAAGACAATTTCTAAGACCTGATACGAGCATTTATTACGGGAAAGAAGGATACCGTGGTGTAATGGAAAAAGGGAAGAAAGAGTTTGTTACGAAAGACAATATTAATTTGAAAGATGAAGACTTCCTAAAGGGTATGGAAACAATTTATAATTATCCTGGCGAGTTTACTGGGAAAAAATTATCTTTTAAAGGGTTTGTTTTTAGGGATGATTCTTCTAAAAAAGAACAATACTTCTTATTCCGTTTCGGTATTATACATTGCGTAGCAGATTCTGGTGTGTATGGTATGTTAGTGAAAAAGCCAGAAGGCGTAGAGTGGAATAATGATGACTGGATTCAAGTAGAAGGAGAGATAACTACTGAGTTTTATCAGCCGTTTCATGCGAATATTCCTGTATTAGAAGTAACAAAATGGAATAAAGTTGAACAGCCGAAAGAACAATATGTATTTAGAGGAGCCGATTGATAAAATCGGTTCTTTTTTGTGGACTAAAAGTTCTGAATGTTGTTAATATTAAACGTGTAGTTCATTTAGTATAGTGATTATTGAAATATTAGGGATAAATCATTAAAGGGGTGATAACAATGACAGAAGTAAAGGGGAAAACAGCCAATGAGTCAAGGGTGTTCAAAACGAGCCGAGTATTCCCAACAGATTTAAATGATCATAACACGCTATTTGGTGGGAAGATATTAGCGGAGATGGATATGGTTGCTTCTATTTCAGCATCCAGACATTCGAGAAAGGAATGTGTCACAGCATCTATGGACTGGGTCGATTTCTTACATCCTGTTCGTTCTTCAGATTGTGTTAGTTATGAATCTTTCGTAATTTGGACGGGAAGAACTTCGATGGAAGTGTTTGTGAAGGTAGTAGCTGAAGATTTAATTTCAGGTGAGAAGCGTATAGCGGCAACGTCATTCGTTACTTTTGTGGCACTTAGTAAGGAAAATAATCCAGTTCCAGTACCGCGTGTTATCCCTGAAACAGAAGAAGAGAAAGAATTACATCGTATTGCTGTGTTACGTGCAGAACAGCGTCATATACGTAAGGCAGAGAGTAAGAAAGTAGCCACATTGTTAACCTTTTGAGATGAATATTTAGCCATTTAAGTTACTATAGCAGTCGGAAATGGTTTTAAAATGAAAAGCGGACACCTAAAAATAGGTGTCCGCTTTTATAGTTTTTTCATCCACATATCATATGACAGTAGCTACTTAGCAGAAGCAAGCAGCACCGACGATGATTAAGAGGATAAATAATACGACTAATAGCGCAAATCCATTACCATGTGCGAAGCCCATTGTTATTTCCTCCTTTTATTTTAAGATACAACATACAATATGCAAATGAGCTATTGTTTGATATGGACATATATCATGCAATGACATATTTTCTTGAATGATAATGTAATAAAAAAGGGAAGATATAGAAATAACAGTAAGTGGAGAAAGGAATTTATCCATGAAGCACTTTTTCGCTATAATCCTTTGTTTAATAGGTGTATTCATTTGGATGAACATCGATGTGGAAATGGGGAAGGAAATGGCTAGTGAATATGAATTAGGACAAGTTCGATTAGGTGAATTTCAATTATATACGAACGGTGAAGAGTTATATAGAAAATTATTTGAGGATATAAACGATGCAGAAAAGTATATATATATCCATTTTTATATTGTAGGAAAAGATGAAATAAGCCAAGAGTTTTTACAGTTATTAGAGAAAAAAGCATCTAGCGGAGTAGAAGTGAAATTGTCAGTCGATCGGATAGGTGGATATAAGCTGAAGAAAAAGGTAATTAGCCGATTAAAGGAAAACGGTGTGAAGTTTACATTTAGTAAAAAACCGAAACTGAAAAATGTGTTCTATTCTTTGCATCAACGGAATCATAGACGTATTGTTACGATAGATGGAAAGGTATCATACGTCGGTGGTTTTAATATCGGAAAGGAGTACCTTGGACAAAATCCAAAGTTTGGGCCATGGCGTGATTATCACGTGCGCATCCATGGTGAGGGTGCAGCGGATATGGAAAGAAAGTTCGCCGAAGATTGGAAAGAAGATACAGGAGAAAAAATGCCTATACATGAAAGTATACCTACATTAGGGAATGTGAAATATCAATATTTATTTTCAAATGGAAAAGGCTTATGGGAAAAGTATGGGGCACTTTTAAAAAAGGCTAAAAAGTCTTTAATTATCGCTACACCATATTTTGTACCAAGTAAAGAAATGGTGAAAGAGTTAAAAGCTGCATTAAATCGTGGTGTTAATGTGAAAATTCTCGTGCCATTTAAAAGTGATGCCATATTGTTAAAACAAGCTGCCTATCCATATTTGAAAGATATGTTACATGCTGGAGCGGAGATTTATCAATATCGAAATGGATTTTTTCATGGGAAAGTAACAATTATTGATGGAGAAATTGTTGATATTGGGACAGCGAATTTTGATAATAGAAGTTTTTATTTAAATTGTGAGTCTAACTGTATCATATATGATAAAACAGTTGTTGATGAAGTATGGAGTCGATTACAGGTAGACTTTCATAAATCAAAACGATTTTCTGAAGAAGATTTTGAGAAAATTAGTAGATGGGATTGGTTTTTAGCGAGAATAGCGAATGTTTTAGCATCATATTTATAGTATATGGACAAAAGAGAAGGGAGGCGCTTTAATGGACTGTATGAAAGAATTAATGAAATATAGTTATATGCTAATATACAAGGTTGGAGAGTATGCTGGAAAGGTCAGAGACGAAGAATTAAAAAATCTATTACAGCACCATTTACCATATATGTTACAAGCATATAATGAACAAGTAAATTTTCAAGAAGGAGAGAATGTGCAGCATATAACCTGTGAAACAATGGAGTTTGATTTGCATGAAATGGGAAAGGAAACAGTTAGTAAATATACAGGGGATATTCATATTGCAACCAGTTATATTGCGCATTTGAAACGATTAGCTTTAAAGTTTGCTCAAGTTGCAGTGGAAGTTGCTAACCCAGAGTTTCGCTCATTTTTGGAAAATTGTTTCCTGAAAATGAACCGTTACGCTTATAGTGTGTGGCAATATGTTATGAAGAAGGAATATAAGATTACACATCTATATGAAAATGAAAAGTTTGCATGAGAAACTAAGGCGAAATGGTATGCGCCTTAGTTTTTTTTACGTCTATTGAGAGAAAAAACTAGTTTTATTGTGTATCGATTGGAAATGAAATATATAAATTAAAATTAGGTTTTGTTATCGGAAAATTTACAAAAATTTACCGTATATTTACTGTTTTTCAATCTCTCCTTTAAAAATAGAGAGTAATATGAGGTTGTACATATTCTATCACAAGGAGGAAACGCAAATGAACAAATGGGTTAAATCATTAACTGCTATGGCACTTGCAAGTTCTTTATTAATGGTAGGTTGTAGTAAAGGTGAGGACAAGAAGAAAGAAGACGACACAACAACACAACAAGAGGACAAAAAGGATAAAGAAACAAGCGGAACCGAGAAGTCTACTGATTCTAAAGAAAAGAAATAAAGTAATAATAAAGCTTCCTCTTATATATGAGGAAGTTTTTTTGTTGTAAATTGACTGAGATTATTGAAAAATAGAAAGAGAATGAAAGAGGGGGAAAACAAATGAAAGTATGTATATTGGGAGCAACAGGACGAGTAGGTTCAAACATAATTAATTTAGCATTAAAGGATTCAGCTGAAGTGACTGCATTAGCGCGTGATTTAAATAGAATAGAAATACAACATGAAAGGTTAAGAGTGATAGAAGGGAATGTATTGAACGAAAATGATATAAAGAAAGCGATAGAAGGAAGTGATATAGTAATTAGTGCACTTGGAACGGATCAAAATGGAACATTAGCGAAGAGTATGCCACAAATTATAAAGAAAATGGAAGAAGATGGGGTTCGTAGGATCATAACAATAGGAACAGCTGGTATTTTACAAGCAAGAACAGATCTAAATTTATATCGTTTTCAATCAACGGAATCAAAAAGGAAAACGACAACGGCAGCGGAAGATCATTTGGCTGCATATAAGGTACTAAGTAATAGTAATAATTTATGTTGGACAGTTGTTTGTCCGACACATTTAATAGATGGTGAGGCGACAGAGGTATATCGAACTGAAAAAGATATATTGCCAGAGGGTGGATCAAAAATTACAGTGGGTGATACAGCACACTTTGCATGGGATCTATGTAAGAAAAATATATATGAAAATAGTCGAGTAGGTATTGCATATTAAAAAACCATCCCGAAGTCGGGATGGTTAAAAGATGATATAACACAAGAAGATGATAATCATAATGATTTGGAGAATTGCTTTCGCTACTGTACTGCTTAAAAAACCAACTACAGTAGCGACTCCAACTAGAAAAGCATCTTTTGGCGATTTTTTATGTACTAGTTCTGTTATAAATACTGATAAGAACGGTATGATAATAAGTCCGAATGGTGGGAAGAAGAACGAGCCGACAATGATAGAAATCATTCCGACACGTTCACCCCATTTAGAACTACCGTATTTTTTTAAGAAATATCCATTTGCAATAAAATCAGCAACGAAAATGAAAAGAGTGAAAATGACTTGAATAATCCAAAAAGAAGTTGTTAATTCGCCTCCATTTATACCGAAATGGTAAATCAAATATCCAGCCCAGACAGCTAGTATGCCAGGGATAATTGGATAAATAAAGGCGAGAAATGAAACAACGAAACAGGCAATGATACAAATTGTTAATAAAACAGTCACTTTATAGCTCCTTTTTAATATCTAGTTTATGTACAGCAACTTTTTTGACTTGATGTCCATCAAGTTCTAATACTTTAAATTGAAAACCAGCGTATTCAATGGAATAGCCAGCTTCAATATTTAAGTCAACTGCTTGAGAGAGAAGCCATCCTCCGATTGTATCTAAATCACTATCATCAATATGTAGGCCAAACATATCATTTACTTCAGAAATAAGCACCTTTCCATCTAAAACAGTAAGCTTAGGTGTACGCTTTTCAATCATAGGTGATTCATCAGCATCGAATTCATCTTGAATTTCTCCAATGATTTCTTCAAGAATATCTTCCATCGTTAAAAGTCCGGCAGTACCACCATATTCATCCATAACGATTGCCATCTGAACGCGATTTTTTTGAAGGTGGACTAACGTTTTACGAATTGGAACTGTTTCAAATACAGTTAGAACAGGATGTATATAAGATTCAAGTGGTTTATAAATACCTTTCGTTTGATCATGGAATACTTCTTTCGTATTGATCATCCCAATGATATCATCTTTATCTTTTTCAATGATTGGATAGCGTGTATATTTTTCAGTAGCGACGATATCCATATTTTCTTCTAACGTATTTTCAGTAGACAAGCAAATCATTTCGGTACGAGGAACCATAATTTCTTTCGCAACTCGATCATCAAATTCAAAAATGTTATTTACATATTTATATTCGGTTTGGTTTATTTCACCGCTTTTAAAACTTTCACCTAAAATGAGTCGCAATTCCTCTTCAGAATGAGCAAGTTCACTTTCCTTCGCAGGTTCTAATCCGAGTAGTTTTGTGAAAAATATAGCTGTACTATTGAGTAGCCAAATGAATGGATACATAATTTTATCAAATAAAATAAGCGGTCTTGCAAATTTGAGTGTGATTGCTTCTGCTTTTTGAATTGCGAAAGACTTTGGAACTAATTCACCTAATACAACGTGGAAAAATGTAATAACACTAAAAGCAATAACAAAAGATAAAGTGTTAGCCATTGTTCCAGTAATATTAATTTTTTCAAAGAGCGGTCGTAGTATATGTTCCACAGTCGGTTCACCAAGCCAACCAAGCCCTAAAGAAGTGATTGTAATTCCGAGCTGACAAGCTGATAAATAAACATCTAAATTAGATAGGACGCTTCTTGCAGCTAAAGCTTGTTTATTACCTTCATTTGCAAGTTGGTCAATTCGACTTTTTCGTACTTTTACAACAGCGAATTCTGATGCAACGAAAAAGCCAGAAATAAGAATAAGTACAAAGATGAGAAAAATATTTAATATGTCCAAGCGTGTTCTCCATTCCAAGGTCTGGAATAAAGATGTCACCTCCTGCAATTATGTTATACTTTTATAATAAATCCAAATGAAAAGAATAGTCAAAGGAAAAGGGTAAATATTGGTATGTTTCTGTAATAGTTTTTGAATTTGCTGTTATTTTGTCCGCTATACAAAAGGAATAACCCCCTACTTTTAGATTATAGAGGGTTATTTTAAATTAAGGTTTTGGAACACTTCTCGTTAAAGTGTATGACTGTTGCTTGGAGTAGTTTGTGGTCCATAGTGTTTGAAGGAAAGAAAGTATGCTATATGGGATATAGAGTAGTAATAAGCCGATTGTAACAATTATAGGTGAATTTCCGCCAAATTGAACGATAAATTGTAACAGTCCATTTGCATGAAAAACGCATTCCATAAAAACGAATGAAAGAATAATGGAACCTAAAATTGATTTATGATTTGAAGTAAGCGCTAAAAACAATGTGTCTACAAGAAAAGAATCATGTTTTATTTCATATTCATTTGTGTTTTTTAAGAAAGGAATCCATTTTTTTACTGCTTGCATAACGATAATCATGGAAGTACTACATACGATGATAAATGATGAGTAGTAAGGAAGGTTTATAAATTGTGCGATGTATAGAAGTAGTAATAAGACTGAACATTGTAATACTACAGTGCAAAAAGAGTAAGGTATCCATTTCAATACAGTAGTAAACTTTTTAAACGAGTTAGGTACTTTTAAAAATAAATGGCCGATACCCAAACTTATGAAAAATCCGATCGCAAGGGTAAAAGTAAAACGAACAATCGATATAAAATATATTTCCCATATGTAAGGGAATAATGGTGTTGAATGATTAGAAGTATGTATCATTTGGTTTGCTGAGAAAAAGATAGATTCATGCATCCAATCAACCTTTGGAATTGATATAGAAGAAAGCTGTGCGAAGTTTTGAAAAATGCTAATAAATCCATTTTGATAAGAGTAATTGTGTGTAATAAAAAGAGCTGGAATAGGACTTATGGCAAAAATAAAAATAACACCAATTATAAATTTACATATATGTGAGCGTAATAAGGACATATAACCACCTACTCTTAGAATATTCAGAAAATTCTTATTCCTATTTTAGCTTTTTTTGAAAGAAGTTACAATATATTTTTCATTTAGTAATTCAGAGAGAAGATTTGATAGCAAAAATATACAAGTGAAGGATTCATGAATAAATTATGACAAGAAAATGAATAATTTTCAGAAAAATAAAATAAATTATTTATTTTTTTCTGAAAATATAATATAGTTATGGCACAGAAAGTATTTTAACATAAGGAGGCTTTTTATGAGGATTAAAGGGAATTACGTGCCGAAAAGGGAAGTTTTACTGTGCTCAAGTTCGATTACGATTGGGGAAGCGTTAGAGCATTTAAATAAAACGGGGTATCGTTGTGTACCAGTTTTAGATGAAAAAAAAGAGAAATTTTTAGGGAATATATATAAAGTAGATATTTTAGAATATAAAGGATCACTTGATGAGAGTGTAATACAATTATTAAACGATAAAGAAGGATTTGTGAGAGAAGATTCATCTTTCTTTAAAGTATTTTTTACAATAAAAAAATTGCCTTATTTATCAGTAGTTGATGAAAAAGGGGTTTTCCTTGGAATTTTAACGCATAAAAAAGTTTTTGAGTTATTAGAGGATGCATGGGGCGTTCACTCTAGTAAATACTCTGTCATGATTGGAACGCAAGACTATAATGGAGCAATCCAAAAATTATCGACAGTTTTAAAGAAATACACTGGTATTCAAAGTTTGATGACTTTTGATAATGATGCCTTATTAGTTCGTAGAATTATGTTTACATTAGGAGAAGAGTTTAACGACGGTGAATTAGAGACATTATTGAAAGATTTAGAAGATCACGGATTTAGAGTTGTGTATGTGGAAGAGATGAAAAATCCACGTGAAGTTGAAACGATAGAGTAACATACAAAAGCCATCTAATTATATTATTAGATGGCTTTTGTATGTTACGTGTATAAAGTTATTTGAAAATAACAATTGAATAATAGGTGAGATTGTAACAATATTTGTGTAAGAGAATAAAAAATGTAGATAATTTCGATTTTCAAAAAAATCAATTTGAAAATATGTTTTTATTTTGCAACTAAATATGTTACTATATGTGTGATAAAAACAAAGAGGTCTGACATCTACACTCCACGTAATAACACTCTAATGATTTGAAAATTCAAAAAAATCAAAATTCAAAATAATAATTGTATTAATGATTAGAGTAAAAATAAGGGGAATGGAGAAATTATGGAGAAAGACACTGCTTTGTAAGGGGCATATTTTATCATCTTGAGCAGAGAGGAGGATGCATAGCATATTGTAAAATATAGAGATAAACAATGAAAAAGTGCTATGCAAATGAAGAGCATGAAGGGACGTTTAAGGCCAGGTGATACGGTAGCAATTGGTTTAATGCTATTTGCATTATTTTTAGGAGCAGGAAATTTAATTTTTCCGCCAGTTTTAGGTCAACAAGCAGGAGAGAATGTTTGGATTGCTACAATAGGATTCCTTGTAACGGGAGTCGGATTACCCCTACTAGCTGTAACAGCTGTCGCGTTTGTAGAGGGGGACTTGAAAGCGCTATCTTCTAGAGTCCACCCTATATTTGCGTTTATTTTCCCATTGATTAGTTATTTAGCAATTGGACCATTTTTCGCGATTCCTCGTACTGGAGCTGTTTCGTTTGAAATGGGTATGAAGCCGTTTTTATCAGAGGCAATGGTTTCAGAGTGGTACATGCTATTTCTTTTCACGATAGTTTTCTTCGGAATAACGTGGTATTTATCATTAAATCCATCTAAATTAGTGGATTGGTTCGGAAAGTTTCTTACACCATTATTAGTATTAATTGTCGCTGTTATTGTCGGAAAGGCAATTATTGATCCAATTGGAGAGCCAGCTGCGCCGTTAGCTGCTTACAAAGAAAATGCTTTCTTTGGTGGATTTATTCAAGGATATTTAACGATGGATGCAATTAGCGCGCTTGTATTCGGAATTGTCGTTGTACAAGTTATCCGCTCTAAAGGGATAAAAGAGAGTAGTCAAATTGCAAAAATAACAGTAGTATCAGGTATTATTGCTGTACTTGGTTTAACGTTAATTTATTTATCACTTGCTTATCTTGGTTCAACAAGTACATCACTTGGTATCTCAGAAAACGGTGGCCTTATTTTAACGAATGTTGTAAATGAGCTATATGGGACGAGTGGTAAAATTTTATTAGGGCTTGTTATTATACTCGCTTGTTTAACAACTTCTGTTGGGTTAACATCTGCGTGTGCAGGTTTCTTTACAAACTTATTCCCAAAACTTTCGCATAAAACGATTGTAACAATGGTATGTGTATTTAGTTTAATTGTATCTAACCTAGGTTTAACACAATTAATCGCAGTAACATTACCTGTGTTAATGATCATTTATCCAGTTGCAATTGTATTAATCGTACTTTCGTATTTCCATAAGTGGATTGGGAAGCGTAATACAATTTATATTGGAGCTATTTTAGGTGCATTGTTAATTAGTTTCTTTAACGGTTTAGAAAGTGCGAAAATTAAAATTGACGCGATTTCTAATGTACTACAAATGTTACCGTTATATAACGAAGGAATCGGATGGTTAATTCCATCATGTATTGGCGGGATTCTCGGTTTCTTCTTCTATAAATCAAATGAATCAAGTGAATTACAAAAGAAAGGTGCTTAGGCACCTTTCTTTTTTTGAAGGGGATTTTTGTATTTTGTCTAAGTAATAATTGGGGGGGAATGATAAATGGCTAATTTTGAAGATTTTTTAAATTTGGATTTGAGAATTGGAACTGTAATACATGCAGAGGAATTTAAAGAAGCGAGAGTACCAGCGATTAAACTAGCAATAGATTTTGGAGAAATCGGGATAAAGCAGTCAAGTGCTCAAATTACGAAAAGGTATATTCCAGAAGATTTAATCGGTCAACAAATCGTTGCTGTTGTAAACTTTCCACCAAAGCGTGTAGCTGGATTCAAATCAGAAGTGCTTGTGCTTGGTGGTGTTCCTGAAGCTGATGATGTTGTGTTACTTCAGCCTAATATGGAATTGCCAAATGGAACAAAAATTAGCTAGGGTGAAGGTAGGGGCTAATATGGATATCGGACGAGAATATTTGCAATGTGCGATTTCGAACTTTAAAGCAACAAAGAAACAAGGGGAACGGGCACTTTCTCAATTATCATATGAACAAATACAATGGTCTTCTCATGAAGAAACAAATAGTATAGCGATTATTATTAAGCATCTGCACGGTAATATGCGTTCTAGATGGACGGATTTTTTAACGTCTGATGGTGAAAAAACAGATCGTAATCGAGATGGTGAATTTGAAGGATGCTATCATTCAAAAGAAGAAACCCTTATAGCTTGGCAAGAAGGATGGAAATATGTTTTTAATACGATGAATACTTTAACGCCAGAACACTTATTGAAGACGGTATACATTCGCGGTGAAGCACATACTGTCATGCAAGCAATTGAAAGGCAAATTTCTCATTATGCATTGCATATTGGTCAGATTATTTACATTGGGAAGATGTTAAAAGAAAATGAGTGGGAATGTTTAAGTATTCCGAGAGGTCAGTCTGCGCGTTATGTAGAGAAAAAACGTTCAACATAATAATAAGAAAGCAACCGATAAAAAATAGGGAAAAAGAAAGTCAGCCAAATAATAGATGGTTCTGTAATCATAAGAATACTGCCAAAAATAAGTCCATATATAATAAGAAAGAAATTGAAAAGTGTATTCACAGGGAGAAATCGTGAGATGAACACTTGCTGTCGTTTAAAACAATCACTGTGAAATAAATAAAAGCGGAAGTACCATGTGGCTGTAATAAGGTCTTTCTTTCTCACAATTTTTTTTTTGCATGTATGACAGATAAATGGTGGTTGCATTTCATTACGCTCCATTTTTTATTTTCATAATAATGTGAGACAAAAGTAGGTACAAAGTGTATGTTCCTATATACGCTCCTGCAATAAGGAAAAATGGATTCAGTAAAATTCCATGAATGCTCGTCATGAAAACTAAATCTTGTATTAAAACATCGTATATATTAATGGAAATAATTGTACCAAGTACATATAGTGCCAAGTACGCAGAAATATGTAGCACAATAGAGATTTTTGGTTGCTTAGCGGACAAATAAAAAATGAATGATAGAGCGATTGGTAATATTCCTATTAATAGCTTCAATTCATTTCACCTCATTAACAATATAGCCGAAATTTTAACGGTCTATTCTCTAGGGCTTGTACATAACTTGAAATAGAGAGGTGATAGTATGAATCGGGGCTTTTTTTTTATGAAGTTTACAAATATGCGTAAGTTAGTTTTATTTGTTATTACTACAGTGCTAGCGACTTTTTTTCTTATTAGTCTGATGGTAACCTCTATGAAAGAGACAAAGTCAACGTATTTATATAATTGGTTAAATGAGTTATCGATGAATGGTTACATGTATGTACTTGGAAAAGAGAATCATTATTTTACACAGGAGTATCGAAATTTGAATCAAGATTTTTCAATTTCTTCTTTTCTCTTTTCTATGGCTACAAATATTCGCTTTAATGATGTACGCAGTTTTGTCGGGAAAGAGCTCCCGGGATTTGGTAAGTACGATACAGAAATTGTTATTGCGGGTGAGGGTACAAATTATTCTAACTTACCGATAGAGTCGAGTGTTCCTCTTGAAGAAGTAGTGAAGGAACGGACTAGTGGAACTGGACAAGCACCTAAACAAGATACGAATAAAGAGAAAAAACAGCCGTCCCAAACGACTGGGAAGAGACAAGTTGCGTTTATTTATCATACACATAGCTGGGAATCTTATTTACCTTTACTTAACTTAACGAATGACCCGAATCCGAATAAAGCAACGAGTTCTGTGTCGAATATTTCTATATTAGGAGATCGTTTCCGTGAACAACTAGAAGGTGAAGGGATTGGGGCTACTAACGATAAGAGTGATGTTGGTCAAAAGTTAATAAGTAAAGGTTTAAACAGTAATAGTTCGTATAAAATGTCACGAGAAATTGTGCAGCAAGCTATGGCTGGAAATAAAGATCTTCAATACTTTTTTGATTTGCATCGTGATAGTGCCCGAAAGAATGTAACGACAAAAACAATTGGAGATAAATCATATGCAAAGCTTGCATTTGTAGTAGGGAAAGGAAATAAAAACTATGAAAAAAACTTACAATTAGCGACAGCTTTACATGAGGCGATTAATAAGAAATATCCAGGAGTGAGCCGTGGGGTCATTCAAAAAGGGTTTCAGACAGGAAATGGAATCTATAATCAAGACCTATCAGGACAAGCGATATTAATAGAAGTTGGCGGTGTAGATAATACAGAGGAAGAATTGAATCGATCAATTGATGCACTTGCTAAAGCATTTGGTGAATATTTTTGGCAGGCAGAAAAAGTGAATGGATAAAGTGAAATTTAAATTGGTGAGAGACCTCACCTGATGAGGAGGAATTCACAGTATTTTTGAAAAAACGTAAGTGTAATGCTTGCGTTTTTTCTTTGTAATGATGAGACGTCACAGAATAGACATAATTTGTCGTTGTTATAGTAATATCGAAATTTGTCAATTTATAGCAGGAGATTTACAAAGGGATTTTCAGGAAAGTAGAGAAAATCTTTTTATAAGGAAAACTTTTTATGATGAAACTGGTAGGGTGATTGAAGTGATTAGGGAGATCGAAATAGAAGATGCATCATCATTTTTGCAATTAAGTAAGCAATTAGATGAAGAAACGAAGTTTATGTTATATGAACCAGGAGAAAGAAAAACTACAGCTGAGCAACAAGAAAAAATGATCCATCGCTTTATAGAAAATGAATATGCAACAATATTTGTAGCAGTTGAAGATGAGAGGATAGTAGGTTGTATATTAGTGAATGGAAATAACATTCAAAGAAAGAGGCATGTGGCAACCATTGTAATTGGTATTTTGCAAGAGTATAACGGGCGAGGTATTGGGACGAGATTGTTTAAAGAGGTTGAGAAGTGGGCAAAATTACATGATGTATGGCGTTTAGAATTAACAGTAATGGCCCACAATACAAGAGCTCAGGCACTATATAAAAAAGCTGGATTTGAGAAAGAAGGTGTCAAAAAAGCTGCTCTTATTATCGATGGAAAGGGCATCGATGAGTATGAAATGGCCAAATTATTAAAATAAGAGGTCGTTATATGAAAAAAAGATGGGCACTACTTGGTATTGTAGCTGCAATAATTATTATTGGAGTAGCAGGAATCAATTATAAAATGTATAAGGATAAGCAGGCGCGGGAAGTAAGTGTAAATAGCATATTTCCGAAAGCGAAAGAAACGATTGCTAATATGGATGGGGATATTGCGGTAATTAATAATCCGAATTCAATGCTTGTACTTGTAAATAAAAGTAGGCGTTTACCAGATGGGTATAGACCGCCAGATTTAGTTATTCCGAAAGTGCGCTACTCTAGTGAAGGTGATCAAGAAAAGAAAAAGATGAGAAAAGAGGCAGCGAGGGCGCTTGAGGATATGTTTCAGCAGGCTGACAACGAGCGTATTTTTCTTTTTGCAGTTTCTGGATTTAGATCTTTTGATCGACAAAAAGCATTAAATACGATGTATAAAAAACAAGACGGGGAAGCAAAAACAGCAATGTCTAGCGCGGTTCCTGGCACAAGTGAGCATCAAACTGGACTAGCTATGGATATTACGTCTCAATCTGCTAAATTTCAGTTAGAGACAGTTTTTGGGGAAACGAAAGAAGGTCAGTGGCTTTTTGAAAATGCCCATAAATTTGGTTTTGTGGTTCGATACACAAAAGCGAAAGAAACGATTACGGGCTATCGGTATGAACCATGGCACGTAAGGTATGTGGGAAATCCACAAGCTACATATTTGTATGATAATCAACTGACGCTTGAAGAAGTAACAGAGTGAACAATTGAGGGGAGAGATGTACAATGACGATGTTATATAAGAAAAAAGTACATGCATATATTACAAGAGAAAAAGAGGGGGTTATGCAATTACTTGTTTTTAAACATCGTGATATACATGAAGCTGGTATTCAAGTGCCAGGGGGAACGGTTGATGAAGGTGAAACGTTAGAAGCTGCTATATTGCGTGAAGTACAGGAAGAATCCGGATTGCGTCATTTATGCATAGAGCGTTTTTTAGCAGATTACATTATACATATGAAAGAAAAACAGGAGTATGAAAAACGCCACTTTTTCCATGTAACTTTACTAACAGATGTAAAGGATACTTGGGAACATATTGTAAGTGCTGGTGAGGAAGATAAAGGATTAGTATTTTGCTACGACTGGGTTGATATTGCAAAATGCCCTGAATTAGCTGGGAAACAAGGTGAGTTTTTACATTTATTAGATGAAGTATACGCACAGTAATGTAAGAGTCTGAAGCGAAGGTTAATCCGTTTCAGACTTTTTTTATTTTTCGGGAAATTAAAGGTGTTTAAATAAGGATATTGAATTTCTTTAAAGGGATATTAATTAAATTAGCTTATGCTTTTGAACAAGCGACAAAGCATAGAAAAATCCCCAACTTATCATGAATAGAATAAACGAAGAGGACAGGAATCCCTGTCCTCTTTGTTTTAGTGATTAAATTGAAATATCGTTCTGCTCTGTCTTATGATATTTTAATAAACTAAAAGATAAACAAGCGGAACATAAAATAAGAATAGAAGCGATGATATAAATTGTACGAACACCGAACATATCAGTAATAATGCCAATGATAAGCATAGATAGTCCAGAGGCTGTTGAAAGAAGTGCGCCATGTGCTGTATACATTTTTGATAATAAAGAAGGGGCGACACTTGATTGTAAAACAGTCGTTTGGGAAATATCTCTAATTTGATAACAGGGTCCCATTAGAACACATAGAAAAAGCGCAATAAATCCACTGCTCGTCATACCATATAAAAATGTAAGAATGCTAAATATAAGAGAGCTAATCGACATAGATCGTATTAAATTGTTTTGAATATAGGAACTCATTTTCCATGCTAATAGACCACCGATTAACGTGCCAACATAATAACTTGTATTAATATATCCCCACCATTCTTCGCCCTTATGAAGGATAGTCGTAACGTATGCCATCGTAATAGCACCAATCCATATTGTCCCTGCGAAAGTTTCGATTAAG
The DNA here is from genome assembly GCF_022663635.1 of Bacillus cereus group sp. BfR-BA-01356. NCBI lineage: Bacteria > Bacillati > Bacillota > Bacilli > Caryophanales > Bacillaceae > Bacillus > Bacillus cereus group sp. BfR-BA-01356. The sequence continues at coordinate 29,941 of NZ_JAKUFX010000004.1, forward strand.
TCCATATATGTAACGGTACGGAGAGAAGGATTTTGAAATAGGAGTTTCCAACCTTCCAATAAAACAGTAATTTTGGAAGAGGGAGAATCTGTTATTCTTTCAGTATGTATGGAACGTAATGAAAAATGTAATGCAATGCATCCGAAAATCATTAAAATGTTATTAATCATGAGTGTAGAAGTAGCGCCAATGAGAAGAACGACAATACTCGTAAATGAATAAGCAACGGCTTGCACAATTTGTGTTGAAAAGGAAAAGATACTATTTACTTTTACTAATTTTTCTTTCGGTGTAAGGCGCGGAAGAATACCGTATAATAATGGAGCACTCCACCCGCTACATAATGAAATGACAAAAATAAAAGTTAATAGAGCTATAATGTTTGTGGATAAGACCGGGAACAAAATCATTAATAATAGTAAAAAGACTGTTTTCAACCATTGGAGCGTATATAACAGCGTATAAGATGGAAAACGATTTATCATAAGTGGTGCAGAGATGTTAGCAATTAGATTTGTGATAACTTGTAATAATGGAAAAAGAGCAGTAATAGTAGCTGATTTAGTTGCTATATAAATATGAGTTGTAATAATCATTACATATACGATGTCAGCGAGAGTAATGCATATTTTGGAACCTAAATAGTAGATTAGTGACAGGTTTCTCAATAAGAATATCACCTCTATAAAAAAAGTATTTAGTAATTGTAATAATTGTAATTTGAAAATTAAAATTTTTAAAGAATTTAATTTTTTGTCACTTTTTGAAAGGGATTTTCATGTATAATGAAGAATATATTGATATAGTATTATATTGATCATCATTGTAACAGTGAATATGTACAATAGCTTGTAGCAAACGCCCAAGTGTAAGAAAGGGCGGATAAACCATTCTTTTCTTCATATACATATAGAAAATGAGAAAGAAAGTGAGGGTTGCATATGGCTGCTTGGGTAATTTGGTTTATAATAGCTGGTATTTTATTTATCGCGGAAATGTTGTCGATTACATTTTACATGCTTTGGCTTGGAATTGGAGCTGTTGTCGGAGGTCTTATTGCTTTGTTTGCTCCTGATGCACTACTGTTACAAGTTACTGTTGGTGCAATTGTAAGTTTAACTTTGACATTCTTTACGAAAAGAATTTCAAAAAACTTTCGAGAAGCAAAAGGTTTTACTGATACAGTAGATATGCTTGTTGGTAAAAGAGGGATTGTTATGCAAGCGATTACAAATGAAGCGAATGGTATTGTGAAGGTGGATGGAGATACTTGGACAGCTATTGCAGATTCTTCAATTGATGCTGGAGAAAAAGTCGTTGTTATAAAGAGGCATAGTACTATATTACAAGTGAAAAAGGAGAGTGAATAAATATGGTAGCATTAACGTTAACGATTATATTCGCACTAATTGTAGTTACATTTATCGCATTAACAATTAAAATTATTCCTCAGCAAAAAGTTGGGGTTGTTGAAAGATTTGGTAAGTTTCAACGTATAATGCACCCAGGGTTAAATATTTTAATACCAATTGTAGATCGTGTTCGTGTATATCATGACTTACGCATTCAACAAACGAATGTACCACCGCAAAAGGTAATTACGAAAGATAATGTTCAAGTAGAAATTGATACAATTATTTTCTATCAAATTGTTGAACCAGAACTTGCGACATATGGTATTTCAAACTATGAATATGGTGTTCGTAATATTACTTCAGCAACGATGCGTCAAATCATCGGTAAAATGGAACTGGATGAAACGTTATCTGGTCGTGAAAAGATTTCAACAGAAATCCGCTTAGCGCTTGATGAAGCAACAGAAAAATGGGGCGTACGTATTGAACGTGTCGAAGTTGTTGATATTAACCCGCCAAAAGATGTGCAAGCATCAATGGAAAAACAAATGAAGGCTGAGCGTAATAAACGTGCGATTATTTTAGAAGCTGAAGCAGCAAAACAAGATAAAGTCCTTCGCGCTGAAGGGGAAAAGCAAAGTAAAATCTTGATGGCTGAAGGGGATAAAGAAGCGCGTATTCGCGAAGCTGAAGGTATAAAAGAAGCAAAAGAATTAGAAGCACAAGGGGAAGCACGAGCAATTGAAGAAATTGCAAAAGCAGAACAAAATCGTATTGAATTGCTTCGTGAAGCGAATTTGGATGAGCGTATACTTGCTTACAAATCATTTGAGTCATTAGCTGAAGTTGCAAAAGGACCAGCAAATAAAGTCTTTATTCCGTCTAATGCAATTGAAACACTTGGTACTCTTGGGGCAATTGGAGAAATATTTAAAGAAAAACAAGCGAAGAAACTACCTTCAAATGATACAGGAAAAGAACAATAAAAGTGAGGAAGAGAAATGGTATACCATTTCTCTTTTTTTTGTGCGTATATTCTGAAAAGCTTGTACATATCCATGTATAAAGAAGGTGATGCAGTGAAAAAGTATGCAACTCGAATACATGGGAAGAAGCTGATTTCGTTACTCCTTTTATATGCGCTAATAGTAATTATGATAGCGTCGATTTTGACGTCATTTTTACATACAATGAAATCGAATTATGCAAATCAATGGTTTGGAAAAGTATCGATGCAAGGTTTTGTTCAAATGATAGAAAGTGAGAATCGCTATTACGGATTTGATTATTTTAAGAAGAATAAAAGAGAGTCAGTTGGGAATTTAATGTTCTCTATCGCGACAGATTTGAAAATTAAAGATTTAAGAACATTCGTCGGTAAAGAAGTACCTGGTATGTCAAAGTATTATTCTAATATTATCGTAGCTGGGGAAGGGACAAACTTGACAAATATCCCAAATGAATCTAGTGTACCGATTGAAGAAGTAACGAAAGAACGGGAAATAGCAAAAGATAAAGTTACAGAAGCGGAAAAGAATAATCCGGTTCAGAAAAAGAACGGAGCGAAAAAAGGTGAAAGTGCAGTATATATTTATCATACACATAGCTGGGAATCCTTCTTTCCATTATTACCAGGGGCAACTGATCCATCTAGCCCAGATGTAAATGTGTCTTTACTAGGAAAACGTATGAAAGAGCAGCTTGAAGGACAAGGAATTCCGGTAGTTCATGATAAAACGAATATGGGTGATTTATTAGCGAGTAAAAAGTGGGTATGGTATCAGTCATATAAAGCGTCTCATGAATATGTAAAAGAAGCATTAGCACAAAATAATAAAATTGCGTTTCCGATTGATATACACCGTGACGATCAGCGTAAGAAAGTAACAACAAAAGTAATTAACGGAAAATCGTATGCAAGATTATATTTTATAATTGGGATGGAAAATGAAGGCCGTGCTGAAAATGAAAAAATTGCAAGAGCGATCAATAGTTATTTAGATGCAAACTATTACGGATTAAGTAGAGGGATTTTTCCAAAGTATAAAAAAGATGGAAATGGCGTTTATAACCAAGATTTATCGAAAAATGCGATGTTAATTGAAGTTGGTGGTGTTGATAATACGTTAGATGAATTATATAACACAATTGATGTGTTAACAGAAGCGTTTAGTAAATATTATTGGAATGATGCGGAAAAAGTGAATGGATGAGGGACGGGAGACCGTTCCTTTTTTATTTTGGAATCTTAAAATGTGATATAATGGAATTTTATGAATGTTAAATAAAGGGAGAGAGAAACATGCAAATACTACTAATACGCCACGGAGAATCAGAAGCTGATATTTTACATGTGCATGAAGGTCGAGCTGATTTTGAGTTAACTGACAAAGGGAGACAACAAGTACAAAGACTTGTACAGAAAGTGAAAAAAGATTTTGCACCAGATTTCATTTGGGCAAGCACATTAAAACGCGCTCGTGAAACGGGTGAAACATTAGCAGAAGCAATTGGTTGTCCAATTCAATTAGAAGAGGAATTAATGGAGTTTAATAATGGAGTGCAAGCAGGCTTATCATTTGAAGAAGCAAAGAAATATCCAGAGCCAAAGTTTCTTCATGATCGTTTTGAAAACGGGGAATCGTTTATTGAGTTTCGAATGAGAATAGAAGGAATCTTTTCTAAAATCTTGACAGAGAATACATATGACCGAATTGCAATTGTTGCCCATGGAGGCGTAATTAATAGTCTATTACGTGCATTTTTCAAAATGCCAATTTCAATGGACTACTATTTCAAAATGGGAGATACGGGAATAAGTTTAATTGAAATTGCGGGTGAACAAAAAACGGTGCATTTCATTAATGATACGAATCATTTGGACGGGATGTAAAGACTTATGTACAAAGTTGTATTTTTCGATGTTGACGGTACGTTATTAAGTGAGATTGATAGAAGCATGCACGAAAGTACAAAAGAAGCGGTACAAAGATTAATAGATAAAGGAATTCACGTAGTTGTTACAACTGGAAGACCATATAGTTTATGCTCACAATTTAAGGAACTAGGTATAAATACGTTTATTTCAGCAAATGGTGCACATATAAAATGTGGGAAAGAAGTTATACATAAATCAGTACTTTCAAGCGAAATTGTTCATGATATTTCAAATTTTGCTGAATTACATGGTCACAGTGTTTCTTACTTTACAGAAGAATTTGCAATGAATAATATTGCTTCCAAAGATGAACGTGTCATGCGAGCGTTAAATGAAACTTTAAATTTAGAGCGGTATCCTGACAAAGTTAGAAACTTATCAGATGAGATGTATTGCATATGTCTGTATGCTGATGATACAGAATCTCAAAAATTCATTGAAAGATATCCAGCACTTACGTTTGAGCGTTTTCATGGTTACGTTATAAATGTATTGGAAGATAGTAAAGTATCGAAGCTAACTGCAATTCAAAAAGTATTGGAACATTTAAATATTAGTAAATCAGAAGCCATTGCCTTTGGCGATGGTGGAAATGATATTGAAATGTTGCAGTATGTAGGATTAGGAGTTGCGATGGGAAATGGTGGAGAGGAGTTGAAGAGAAGGGCTGATTTCGTTACAACGAAGGCGAGTGAAGGCGGAATTTCTTATGCGTTAAAGAAGTTGCGCATTATTTAAAACTAATAGTTAGTCAGTGTGAAAAATCCTGTTTTAATAATGGCTTTTGTTAATATGTATACTGTTTTAGGGAATTATTTGAGCTCTCCTACTTACAATTTAACTGCAGAACAAATCCTTTATTTTCGCTTAGCAGGGCTGTTTGGTATGTTGCTGTCACCACTTGCAGGTCGTTTAACAAAGAGGTTTGAAGTAAGGAAAGTTCTTCAAGGAGGATTGTTGATTGCTATTTTTAGTCTAAGTTCAATGGGCTTTGTTTCGTATCTATCTCTACTTGTAATGATGAGTGTCTGTTTTTGCTATATCCGTTCCGTCTTTAGTTTCTCTTGTAGGTCAATTAGGAGGGAAAGCAAGGGGAATAGCAGTATCTATTTATACTTTTATTTTATTTTTAGGTACTAGTATAGGACCTATCATTTCTATTTATCTTATGAAAATAGGAGGTTATGCTCAAACATTTATTTTATTAGGAATGATACTTTTTATTGGTTTTGTAGCTTCTCTATTTATAATTAATGAATGAGTGGAAAATTATTCAAATAAAGGAATGCGAGGATCTTTCATATGCTCGCATAATAAAATATGAATTTGTCCACGATGATGATAAAAGTGTGCAACGATTTCAAGTAACCATTCAAAGCGCGAATAAGAAATACCCCAATAGGCAGTCATAACTTCTGCTAATTCTATTTGGGAGTAGGAAAGAAATGTTTTAGAGAGAAGGTTGTAACCTTCAATCATCGTTTGTTGCATGTGAGCAACTGTTACGGGGGTACGTTCTATATAAAAGGTATGTAATTCTTTTTCTGGAATACCATTTAAAATGAGTAAATCAGCATGACAAATAAGAGAAAGATGTGCACACATTTCAAATAATGATCGTTTTGAGTGAATCGGTTGTATTTTTAAATCGTTTTCACTATATTGGTTAAGCATATCAATAGAAGTATCAATAGCAACTTTTAGTTGATGCAATGCAGATTGAACAAACATTGTAATTCTCCTCGTCTCCGTATATAATAGTTTCTTGAGGATATTATATCATACTCAAAATTCCGAAAATTCTAGTAGTTTGACTAGCATAATGAAAAGTATTATATTGTAAAAGGTCATATGAAACGTGAAATAGAATGGAATGCAATTATTGAGTTAGGAGTTAGACCAATGAGTTTGAAATATGGAAGAGATACAATTGTAGAAATTGACTTAAATGCTGTAAAACATAATGTAAAAGAATTTAAAAAACATGTAAATGATGAAGAAATTAAGATGATGGCTGCTGTAAAAGCGAATGGATATGGCCATGGGGCAGTTGAAGTTGCCAAAGCTGCAATTGAAGCAGGAATACATCAACTTGCAGTTGCATTTGTAGATGAAGCAATAGAATTAAGAGAAGCAGGAATTACTGTGCCGATTTTAATTTTAGGATACACACCAGTAGCGGCTGTAGAAGATGTAATTCAATATGACGTTATGATGACTGTTTATAGAGTAGAAGATTTACATGGTATAAATGAAATTGCAAACCGTCTTCAAAAGAAAGTACAAATTCAAGTGAAAATTGATACAGGAATGAGTCGTATCGGTTTACAAGAAGAAGAAGTTAAACCATTTTTAGAAGAATTAAACCGTATGGAGTATGTAGAGGTAGTAGGGATATTTACGCATTACTCTACGGCAGATGAAATCGATAAATCATATACGAATATGCAAACAAGTTTATTTGAAAAAGCTGTTAATACAGCGAAAGAATTAGGAATTCAAATACCATATATTCATAGTTCAAATAGTGCGGGATCAATGGAATTAAGTAACACATTTCAAAATATGGTACGCGTTGGAATAGGAGTGTACGGTATGTATCCGTCAAAAGAAGTGGATCATTCAGTCGTTTCTTTACAGCCTGCGTTGTCGTTAAAATCAAAAGTAGCTCATATTAAACATGCGAAGAAGAATCGTGGTGTAAGTTATGGGAATACGTATGTAACAACTGGTGAAGAATGGATTGCGACTGTACCAATTGGTTATGCTGATGGTTATAATCGTCAATTATCTAATAAAGGCTATGCGTTAATTAACGGGGTTCGAGTACCTGTTATTGGCCGTGTTTGTATGGACCAGTTAATGTTGGATGTTTCAAAAGCGATGCCAGTACAAGTAGGAGACGAAGTAGTATTCTACGGTAAACAAGGTGAAGAAAATATCGCAGTAGAAGAAATAGCGGATATGTTAGGTACAATAAACTATGAAGTTACATGTATGCTAGATAGAAGAATTCCGCGTGTCTATAAAGAAAATGACGAAACAACTGCAGTTGTAAATATATTAAGAAAAAACTGAATCATTCCGATTCAGTTTTTTTATTCATATCAAATGCGAATATACCCTCGTTATGTAATAAGGAGTAAACTTTGTGAAACACACTTTTTAGTTCATCTAAATTAAACTATCACCGGCAGAGATGACCAGTCCCGCAACAAAGACCTAATATACGAGAGTAGGGAAGAGCATCTTGTAAAACGAGGCTGGTTAGGAGTATTAAACAAAATGTCTCCAATGTTTATTATAGATGTTTGCTAAAATATCATAATTAGAATAAATTGTTTTTTTAACATATGTATTCACCTAAAAATTCATTAAATTATAATAGTCATGCCTCGTTTTAATTTCAAAACCACATTGTGTATATAGTTTTAAAGCGTGGATATTTTTCGTTTCGACGTCTAATTCAATTGTTGAAACTCCTTCTGTAATAAGGGTATGTACTATATTACAAAGAATATCTTTTCCGTATCCTTTACCTTGATAAGAAGGATGAACGGCGAATCCTGATAGTGTAGTAGATTGCTCTTGTTTAGAAACTGTAATTGTTCCTATCACTTTTTCAGCAATAAGGGCACTGTAAACTTGATGGGAAGATGAATTCATCATTTTTTGTAACCATGTAGTCGTATTTTCTACTGAATCACCAAAAGCTTTACTAGAAATTTTAATAAGATCAAGAAGTGATTCTGAAGTTGCAAGAGTAAGCTGTATATTATTATCTGTTGTTTTTTGAATTTCGTTTGTTTTGCACTCCATACTATATTCACTATATAAATATGGTAACTTCATATGTTTTACAAATTCATTCCCAGAAATAGAATCCCCATTAATAATAAGAAGAGCTTCATCTGTCTCTCTATTTTGTATTTCTTTCATTGCAGTTTGTAAAAGGATAGTTCCGAAACGTTGTTTTCTAAAATGAGGATGTACAAAGCCTATTAGTTCAAGCTTTGTTGGTCTTTCGAAATCATACATATTTAAAGCGCCAATTAATTGAGTACCGTTATAAAGAAGAAAATCGTTTATATAATCTTCATTTCGATTTTTTAAAAAGTTGATATGTAAATCTGAAGAGTAATCAAGATTGTCTTGTTGCCCACAAATATAAGCCAAATCCTTCATTTGCTGTATTTCACTTTCTGTTACAGAACGCTTTTTCTGAATATCCATTGTATACTCCCTCTCATTCGTATTTAAAAATAGGATGGGTGACTTAACCATTTTTTAAATTCCACATTACCTTGCACAGATAACAGTCGGTATAAATAACGATAAGGCTGTCTATATTCTTCTAAGTGAGGAATAGACATAATTGTTTCGTAACCACTTTTAAAGGCATGTGCTTATTTTTCTGTAAATTCTATAAATTCATTATATAGCAGATGATGTGTTATGAGGATAAAGATAAAAAGATAGACAGCATACTTACATTTATAGTGAAAACTCATTAAAAATATTATATTTCTCTATTTTTGTATGAATTGTCTAAAAATAATATTGGTAATACTTGAATGTAAGACTCGTATCTTTAAATCTATGAAGAGTAAAAGTAAAATTAAGCATTCATTTATAAGATTGTGAATCACAATAATGTAGACTATAGAAAATATTTCTCAATAATAAAATGAAGAGAAAAGCATGAAGAAGTAGAATGCATTCATTTATAATAGACTTAAATTAATTAATATAATTAATTGTTAATTTTATTATATTAATTGGATAGGAGAGAATGTTATGGCAAATGTACTCGTAATAAATTTTCCTGGGGAAGGTCATATTAATCCGACTTTAGCTGTTGTAAGTGAGTTAATTCAGCGAGGGGAAAAAGTTGTTTCTTATTGTATTGAAGATTATAGAAAGAAGGTTGAAGCAACAGGTGCGGAATTCCGAGTGTTTGAGAATTTTCTCTCTCAAATTAATATTATGGAACGAGTAAATGAAGGTGGGAGCCCTTTGACGATGCTATCTCATATGATTGAAGCATCAGAGCGTATTGTTACTCAAATTGTAGAAGAAACAAAAGAGGAAAAATATGATTATTTAATATATGATAATCATTTTCCAGTAGGACGTATTATAGCGAATATTTTACAATTACCAAGCGTTTCATCCTGTACAACGTTTGCTGTTAATCAGTACATTAATTTTCATGATGGGCAAGAATCGAGACAAGTAGATGAAATGGATCCATTATATCAATCTTGTTTAGCGGGAATGGAAAGATGGAATAAGCAGTATGGAATGAAATGTAATAGTATGTATGATATTATGAACCATCCTGGTGATATTACGATTGTATATACTTCAAAAAAATATCAGCCACGTTCAGAGGTATTTGATGAATCGTATAAATTTGTAGGTCCATCAATTGCTACTCGAAAAGAAGTGGGGAGTTTTCCTACCGAAGATTTAAAAAATGAAAAAGTGATTTTCATTTCTATGGGAACAGTTTTTAATGAACAACCTGCTTTGTATGAAAAATGTTTTGGAGCGTTTAAAGATGTAGATGCGACAGTCGTATTAGTCGTTGGCAAGAAGATAAATATAAGTCGATTTGAAAATATCCCGAAAAACTTTAAATTGTATAATTATGTCCCGCAATTAGAAGTTTTACAGCATGCTGATGTATTCGTGACACACGGTGGTATGAATAGTTCGAGTGAAGCGTTATATTACGGTGTTCCATTAGTTGTAATTCCGGTAACAGGAGATCAGCCATTCGTTGCAAAACGATTGACTGAAGTAGGGGCAGGAATAAGACTTAATCGCAACGAGTTAACTTCTGAATTATTACGTGAGACTGTAAAGAAAGTAATGGATGATGTGACGTTTAAGGAGAATAGTCGTAAAGTGGGAGAGTCGCTTAGAAATGCCGGTGGATATCAAAGGGCAGTTGAGGAAATATTCAAATTAAAAATGAAGCCGTACGTAAAGATTAAATAGATGTTAAAAACACACTTACTTTTAATTTGTAAGTGTGTTTTTAGTATTACGCGTTACATGTGCTACATAAAAATAGCGATAAAGGAGAAACTTTTGTGTATATAAATCGATACCTTTGAATTAGTAGTAAAATTACGTTAAAATAATACTAAGAAAATATATAAGTTTTGGGGGTAATGAATGAAGAAAGTATTTGAATACGTATTATTAACAATTGGCTCAATTATAGTAGCAGGTTCATTAGAGCTTATTTTAGCACCTAATGGATTAGTAGATGGCGGGGTAACGGCTATTGCTATTATGGCAAATAAAGTTGCAGGATTGCCGCTTTATGGTGTGTTCTTAGGAATTAATATCCCAATTTTATTATTTACTGCAAAAGTAATGGGAAAGAAATTTTTTATCCGTACATCTTATGCGAATGTAGTTACAACACTCGGATTAATTTATTTAAAACCATTTCCAGCAATTACGACTTCTGAGTTATTAATTGTACTTTATGGTGGAGTACTGTTTGGAATTGGTGTTGGGATTGTTGTTAAAATGGGTGGAGCAATTGACGGTTCGGAAATGTTAGCAGTTTGGATGAATAAACACTTTAATGTACCGATTAGTACATTTTTACTTGCAGTAAATGCAGTTATTTTCATCTTTGTTGCCATTTTATTTTCAATCGAACAAGCGATGTTCTCATTAGCAATTTTCTATATTGTTACGAAGATGATTGATTTTATATTAGATGGTATTAATCAAGGTAAGAGCGTTATGATTATTTCTGGTAAGAATAAAGAAATAGGCGATTTACTTATGAAAGAATTGCAACTATCTGTTACGTATCTACATGGAGAAGGTGGTTTTTTAGGGGAGCATAAGAGAATCATTTATTGCATTACAAACCGATTCATTTATCCGAAAATGAAAGATCTCGTTCTCTCTGTAGATCCAGCCGCTATAATCGAAGCTTCCTATTCAACAGAAACGACTGGTGTGAAACGTCCGGGAAGGAAAGCTAGGTCAGGTGAATAACTAGAAGAAGGCTGTCCAAAAAGTTATTTTGGACAGCCTTCTTTTTTATTTTGTTGAATTGTTAACATGTTACAAGTTAAATCCACTGTTAACAAGTTTCCTTGCAACTAGGAAACCAAGCGTCTTTTAATAATGTAGCCAACGTTTCAATTTTATTTTCTGGAATACTACCAAAGCCGAGTAATACGTATGATTCCTTACGTAAATCATTCACGAAATCATATGGAGAAAGTGGGTATAATTTAACGCTTTGTTTTTTAGCGGATTCAATCAGTTCATTTTCATTCATACTGTTATGGACACATAAAACAATATGAAGTCCGGACTGTTCGCCAAGAATTTGAACATTAGCCCCCATTTCTTTCATAATGGATTTTACTAACGCATGATGTTTTCTTTTATATAGTGTACGACTCCGATTAAGGTGACGTTCCCAATTCCCGCTTTGTATAAAGTTAGCAAAAGCAAGTTGTTGTATTGTAGCGACTGTTTGTTTGAAAATTCCATGCAGTTCTTGATATGTTTTTAAAAGGTGTGGTGGTAAAACAACATATCCCATTCGTAAAGAAGGTAAAAAAGATTTTGAGAAAGTTCCCATATAAATAACGCGTTCATTTGAATCAAGACTTTGTAAAGAAGGAATCGGCTTACCAGCGTAGCGAAACTCTCCGTCATAGTCATCTTCAATAATGTATCCGCTGCAATCATTAGCCCACTTTAACAATTCTAATCTTCTAGATAAAGGCATAATAATCCCGAGCGGAAATTGGTGTGATGGTGTAACGTATGCGACATTGGAATTTGTATTGTATAAACTAGAAATATCAATCCCTTTTTCATCCAATGGTATGGGATGAATTTGTCTATCACAGCTTTTAATGATTGCGTGTATACGGTGAAATCCAGGGTTTTCAATGCCGTATTCTTTTGTAGGGCCAAGCAGTTGAAGTAGTAGCCAGAGAAGTGGCTGCGTTCCGGCGCCAATCACAATTTGATCAGGTGAAGAATGGACACCGCGAGAATGATATAAATATGTTGATATATGCTCTCGAAGAGCGAATTCACCTTGAGGGTCTTCTTTGGCAAATAGTGCATTTTCGTATGTAAGTATGGATTCTTGTAATGCTCGTTTCCAATTTGTAATCGGAAATGTATTTTGATCAATAAGTCCTTGGCTACAATCATATTCAAATTTTTCGTCTATCAAATTGCTCGTCTTCTTTGCTGCATTTCGCTTTTTATTTGGGATAACGTCAATATCGAAATTTGCTACAAAAATACCACGTTTCGGTTTACTTTCTACATAACCTTCAGCTAATAATTGTTGATAAGCTGATTCAATAGTAATGCGGCTAATATTAAGTTGTGATGCTAAATTTCTGTGTGAGGGTAGACGTGTGCCGACAGAAATAGTCCCTTGTATAATTTCAGCTTTTATATATTCGTAAATTTGCAAGTAAATAGGTGTGTTACTTTGTAATTGCAATGGGATAGTAAAATCCATATAAAACTCTCCTTTAAAACTGGCCTTATAAAAAACACTTAAACTGTCACTTAAGTGAAGGGCAGTTACTTTCTATAATAATGATATAACATTTAGAAAATTAAATAAATAGTTAGAGGAGAGTTAAAAATGAATGTTAAAGAAGTAGTAACAGAAGAGCAATTACATGAAGTATTACCTGTTTTACAGCAATTACGAATGAAACTTTCAATAGAGGAAACAAGCTCTTTATTTCGAAATATGAAAGAAGAAAATTATAAACTATTTTCGCTGCGTAATGAGAATGATGAAGTTGTTAGCCTTGCAGGTGTAGCGATTTGTACGAACTTTTATAATAAGAAACACGTTTTCGTATATGACCTTGTAACAGCAGAAGCACATCGTTCAAAAGGACATGGGAAAGTATTACTTTCGTATATAGAGAACTGGGGAAAGGAAAACGGATGTGAGTCTATCGTCCTCACGTCAGGATTTTCAAGAATTGATGCTCATCGTTTTTATGAAAGAGAAGGGTATGATAAGGTGAGTTATTCTTTTCATAAAGAATTATAAAAAATAAGAAGAAGTTGTCCCGCAAAAGTTGGGAACAGCTTCTTCTTATTTTTTAAGTTATTATTAAACCGTAAATAGGTTGTAAGTTATGGTATATGTATTTGAAAAGGTTATATAGTGTATTTTGTCGAATTGTTTTAATTTAATAAAGAGAATGATTGGAGCGCTTATACTTGAAAAAAATAAAGGAACTATCAATCCCTAATGATGCTAGAGTTATCGTCATATCTGATATTCATGGAGAATTAAATCTTTTAAAAGAAGCACTACATAAAGTTAACTTTAAAGATGAAGATTATTTAATTATTAATGGAGATCTTTGCGAGAAAGGACGAGATAGCGTAGGCGTAGTAAACTACGTTATGAATCTTGTAAAGAACAATTCAAAGGTTCACGTTGTTGAAGGGAATTGTGAAGTTATAGTTGATGCTCTTCTAAATGAAAATCCTGATCTTATTAATTATTTATGTATGAGAAAGCACTCGATTTTTAATGAATGGCTAGAGCAATTGGTTTTTTCAGTTCATGAGGGCACTTCAATTCGTGAAGTGAAAGAAGCATTGTTAAGTGAATTTTCACAAGAACTATATTGGCTAACAGAGTTGCCAACAGCGATTGAAACAGAAGATTATATTTTTGTGCATGCCGGTCTAGAAGATAGAGTAGATTGGAAACAAACTGAGCGCAAAAATGCGATAGCAATGCCACAGTTTTTTAATAAATCACATAAAGCAAATAAGTATGTAATAGTTGGTCATTGGCCTGTCGTGAACTATTCTGAAGAAGCACCGTCTAACAATCCAGTTATTGATAAGGAGAAAAAAATTATTGCAATTGATGGAGGAAATGCAATTAAAGAAGCAGGGCAATTAAACGTATTTATTATTCAGAGGAAACAAACGGGCGATACGTTTTCTTATACATATGTAGACTATTTTCCAGAGTACGAAGTAATAGCGGATTTTAATGCGAATTCAGAAATGCAGGGCGGAGTGACATATCCGTATTATTACATAGAGCCTATCCAGAAGATGCAAGATTACACCGTATGTAAACAAAAGGAAACGAATAATTTACTCACTGTAAAAAATGAATATATGAAACAACTTGAGTCAGGTGAATATACAGTGAAAACCGATATTTCTTGTGCGCAAATAAGCGTTAGGAAGGGAGATATCGTTTCTCTCATTGATGATAGCTGTTCAGGATATGATTTAATTAAAAAAGATGGCGTAGAGGGTTGGATAGGGAAAGGGATTTTAGTTGAGATAGAAAAAGTGAAAAATAAAACATTAAGCTGAAATAGGAGGGATATAACCTCCTATTTTTTTAAAGGAGTAGATTGCTTGCTGTCTTTAATAAGTAAATAAATCGTACTCGGCAGAATGATAAGCGTCATTCCTAAAAGAATTGCTAGTATAGCATAACCTCTATAGGGAGCAGAAACGATAAAAGGAAGTATCGCTAAAAAAATACCTGCTATCATCATTGAAATACTACTAATATTTGAAGCTCTTTTTTCAAGGTGCTTATCATTCCATTCTAATGAAACGGTTGATTTAGTCGTATCAATTTTGGAACTGAAATAACCTATTAATATAAATAAAAGCCCTAATGCTAAAAATATGAAATGATCAAGAGGAAGTGAAAAGCCAAGAGCGATGACAATATCGACAAAAAATAAGAATAGTAACATTGTGTTGCCGATCCAATGGAGAAATTTCTGGTTACTCGCTGCTTTAGATAAAGCTAAAAATACAAAGAATAAGAAGGAACATATAATTATATTTACGATTACAAAAGTGCTTTTATCCATTGTTGATGTAGGCGTTCCATTGAAGTCCCATTTCGTAACAATACTTAATGGTAAGAAGAAATAGAGAATAATATTTGTCATAATAATAGTAAGAAATAAAGCAATACTAAATCGATTATTCACTGAATCACCAGCTTTCTAAATCAATAATTGGTATCTAATAACAAAATTATACAATATAATATATGATATTAGTTTTGATTTTTCTGAAAAAATATTATAATTATATATGAAATAAAGAGGAATGCAGGAGGGAATTATGCAAAATGTTGTATTAAAGGGGAAGAAAGTTACAATTCGTACAATAGAAGAATCGGATATAAAAACATTATGGAATATCATATTTAAAGAAGAAAGCCCAGAATGGAAGAAATGGGATGCGCCATATTTCCCGTTCTCAATGCAAGAATACTCTTCCTATAAAGAGAAGATGCAAACTCGTTTGCAAGAAGAACCACTGTCAAATTATAGGGACGGTCGGATTTTATTGGGAGCATAAACCGACGCGTTGGTTGGAGATGGGAATTGTTATTTATGACCCAACATACTGGAATGGTGGCTACGGTACAGAAGCGTTAACGTTATATCGAGATTTATTATTTGAAAAGATGGAAATTGGTAGAGTAGAGCTCACGACTTGGTCTGGTAATGAACGAATGATGAAAGTAGCGGAGAAAATAGGAATGAGCTTAGAAGGTAGAATGCGAAAGTGTCGTTATTATAACGGAACATACTATGATTCTATTCGAATGGGCATGATTCGTGAAGAATGGGAAGCGCTATGTGTAACGAAGGGGTGAGAAAGATTGTACGCTATTATTGCTACATTTGATCGTGTGTTTACTAATAAAATTACAGAACTGCAAAATGAATTAACAAATGTAATTGGAACAAATCAATTAGCTGGAGTAGAACCTCATATAACGATTGCGGATTATAATGAGTTAGATGTTCATTTGTATACGGAGAAACTAGGGGAGTTTGTAGCTATTCAAGAAAATATAGACGCAGTAACTTTTCCTTCTGTTGGAATTTTTCCTACTAATGGAACGGTCTTTCTAGCGCCGACCGTTACCGATGAATTGTTAAAACTTCATTATTCTTATCATGATTATTTTAAAACTTTTCATGACAACCCAAATTCATATTACGTACCGGGAAAATGGGTTCCGCATTGTACAATTGCAAATAGATTACATACAAAGCAGTTTTTAAGTGTAATGGAATATATTTATGGAAAGTTTAATTTTGCAACAGCTTCAATTGAGAAATTAAAATTAATTAAGGTGAATTATGAAAATGGTTTTGCCGTTTCTTCTAGTATATTAGCAGAATATAATTTAAAGAGAATGGAGACATCGAGATGACATATATAATTAGAGAAATGAAGCAAGAAGACATTCACGCTGTACAATCAGTAGCAAAAATAGCTTGGCATGATACATATGAAGGCATTATTCCGAGAGAAATTCAAGATAGTTTTTTAGACGAGGCATATTCTGATGAAAAAATGAAATATCGTCTTAAAAATACACATTTATTCGTTGCGGAAGAAGAGGGTGAAGTAATAGGGTTTGCGAACTTTTCACCTGTTAGACTACAAAGCGAAGCGGAATTAGGTGCGATTTATTTGTTACCAGATCAGCAAGGAAAAGGGATCGGAAGTGCTTTATTACAAAAAGGAATTAAAGCATTAAATGGGATACGGAAATTGTACATACATGTAGAAGCAGCAAATGAAAAAGGAAAACGCTTTTATGAAGCGAAAGGTTTTGCTGAATTAGAGCAATTTGAAGAAGACTTTGAAGGACATATGATGCAGACAGTAAGGATGGTTTTATACGTATAAGGAGGACTAGTAATGAAAAATTTTGATTTTAGTGAAAAAGTAGGAAAGCACCTATCAGTATTTGAATCTAATTTCATCATGTCGAAAATATTAAACCATCGAGGAAATATACATATCGGTGCTATGCATTTACACGAGAATGGAATCATCGGTAATCATGAAGCAGTTGTATCTCAACTGCTTCTTATTGTGGACGGGACAGGATATGTATGTGGAGTAAATAAAGAAAAGATAAAGATAGAGGCGGGACAAGCTGTGTTTTGGGAAAAGGGAGAGCTCCATGAAACAAGTACAGAACACGGATTAACGGCAATTGTTATGGAAGCGGAGAATCTTGAACAAGCGATAGTAATGCCTATTATTCAAGGGGAGTTGTGAAAAATGATTGTTAAGGCGAATCAAGAAGATACCAATGAAATATTAAAATATGCGGCTCAATCGCTTTTTGAAGGGACGAGAGGCAATTGTCAATTAAGTACCGAGAAAGCAATTGAGATTACAAAGCCGATTGTAGAAAAAGGAGCATACTATTTAATTATTAAAGAAGAAAATAAAGTAATGGGATGGATATTAATAGGGGAAAATACAGATTATTTTTCTCGTGAAAAACTTGGATTTATATATGAATTGTACGTTTTCCCAAAATATCGCGGGAGAGGATTATCGCGAGAACTGATGGAAGCTGGTATTAAGGAATTAAAGGAGAAGTATTCAGAAATTCGGTTGAATGTATTTGCTGGGAATTTTGCAAAAGAGATGTACGAAGAGTTTGGGTTTGTTGAAAGGCAGGTAATTATGATTTTGAAGTGAGTATTATAGTCTGAATGGGAGAAGAGAAAACAATGATTTAGTGGCTACTTTATCGCTGGAATTTAAAGCGAATAAGTATAAAATAGATGGTTTGCCTTTATTTTATAGTAGATTTATAGAGTGTGCTTAAAAAATAAATAAATTATTATTATACAATATATCGTTATTATAGTAAAAGAGAAATTTTGGAAAAATATCATTTTTTTGTTTAGAAATTTTTAAATTATTGATATAATCAATTTGTAGAATTGATTATTGGTTAATTTTACTATTTTTTAATTTTAAGGGGGATTTAATAATGGCAGGACAAATTCGTATGTCACCAGAGGAGCTTAAATCGAAAGCGACTCGATATGGACAAGGTGCAAATCAAATTGAGGACATTTTACGTCAACTACAAAACTTACAAAATGAATTAAGAGGAGAATGGGAAGGTCGTGCTTTCGAAGGTTTTGACCAACAGTTCAATCAATTAAAGCCAAAAGTACAAAACTTCGCACAGCTATTACAAGAAATTAATATGCAGCTTAATAAAACTGCGGAAGCTGTTGCTAGACATGACGAAGATCTTTCTCGTAATTTCGGTCTACAATAAGACAGATAAAAAGAAATATATAATTTAGCCATGCAACCATACGTTGTATGGCTAAATTACTTTAAAACTAGAGTAAGATACGAAGTCTTTCATTAGATAGACTCGCAGTCGCAGGAGTGATAAGTAGTGAAAAAGTTCAAATGGAGCATCTTGTTGTTTATTATTTTAGCTCTTGTACTATCAACAGGGGTCTCCTATTTAGCATTAAATCAAAATGTTAAGAAAGCTAATGAGAATACTACACCAAAAATGACAGTTGCGTTGGTAAATGAAGATCAGGGTACTGTATTTGAGGGTAATAAAATAGCGTTTGGAGATCAATTTGTTAAAAATGTAAATAAAAATACGAAACAAGAATGGTACGTAGTTAGTCGCGGGGTAGCAGAAAATGGATTGAAAAATAATAATTACAATATGATGATTGTTATTCCAAATGATTTTTCTAGGAAAGCAGTTGCGATTGATTCAGAGATTCCGGAGAAATTAACGTTAAACTACAAAGTAAATGCAACTGGGAATAAGGATTTGAAAGCTGAGGCAGAAAATACAGCTTCTGTTATTTTAGAAGATTTCAATAAGCAAATAATCGACGTTTATTTTGCGAGTATTATCGGTAAGCTACAAGGTGCACAAGATAATATAGGTAAAATAATTGAAAAAGGAAACGTTCAAACAACTATGTATAAAAAAGATATACATAGTCCGTTAGCAAATTACACAAATCAATTTAAAACAGTACAAGATTATACAGGTGTTTCTGTTAATAGTTTCAAAGGATTTCAGGATGTTTTAAAAGGTTTCGGTCAAGCGTTAGATGAAGGGAATAAATCTAACAGTACGTACTTAGATGGTTTTAATAACTTTCAAAAAATGCAAACTGATAACAATTTGTTAGCGAATAATTTCACAAATCAATTCAATCAATATATGAATGATATGAATACAGGCGATGCTTTAAAGCAATTAAGTGCATTGGAATCCGCTAATAAAATTATTTCAAATCAATTTACGTTTTCAGAGAAAGAACCGAATATTTTAACTGATGCTTCAGCAATTCAAAAATATTTAGCAGATGTAAAAAAACAAGTGTCTGAATATGATACAGAACTTGCAGGGAAGTTAGAAAGTGATATTCAAGAGACGGTAATTAAGAAATTAAAGCAATCTATGTCGAATGATGGAAAGCAAGAAATCTTCATAAATACATTAATGAAACAACCAGATGCTCGAATAAAGAAACAAATCGAGAATTTAATTGCGAAATTACCTAGTTTAAACATGGAAGAAATCGGTCAAAGTGATTTGCCAGATACAACGAAATTACAACTGCAAAATGTAATTCAATTTACAAAAAAATATAATAAAGAAAATAATTTTTATTATGATCCTGTAAATAAAATATCTTTAGGAAACGCAATTAAAGAAGTAAAGGATAGACTTTATACAGAGGGAATTACATTTAGTGATACTGCTAAAGTAATTAAAATGGAATCTCCGCAAATTTTGAAGATAAAGATTCCAGAAGAATTTAAACTAGATGGAAGTACAGAAGCTTTGAAGATTGATGATGTGGATTACACAAGTATGTTTCTGGAGAAAAACGGAGAAATCACTATACCTCCTCATAATGAAGGGGATATAAAAATTAATCTGAATGTGAAGTTAAAAGATCCAAACATCAATATAGATGTTTTCTCTCCTGTAACATGGCAGTGGGAATTGAGCGGGACTCATAAAAAAGAAACTAGTCCTGAAAAAGAAGAACCTAATAAAGAGGATAAAGGAACACAAACGGAAAATAGCAAGGTGGAAAACGTGGTTCATAAATCAAAGTATGGCATAATGCCGTTAGTACACAATGCTAAAACGCCTATTATCAAAAAAATGGAAAATACAACAGGGAATAACGGAGGAAGCCAAGAGGGTGGATCTGGAACAGGTAATGGAGGAAACCAAGAAGGTGGATCTGGGACAGGTAATGGAGGAAACCAAGAAGGTGGATCTGGAACAGGTAATGGAGGAAACCAAGAAGGCGGATCTGGAACAGGTAACGGAGGAAACCAAGAAGGCGGATCTGGAACAGGTAACGGAGGAAACCAAGAAGGCGGATCTGGAACAGGTAACGGAGGAAACCAAGAAGGTGGAACCGGAACCGGTAACGAGGGAAACCAAAATCAAGGTGGTAACTCAAAGACTATTGAAAGTACAACGAATAAAGTTATACATCAAAAAACAGAAAAATTAACAGAAAATACATCCAATGTATTAATAAAAGAAGCAGTAGATACAGTCGAAAGTTATCAAGGTTTAATGAGCCTTTACGAAATGTATTATGGGATTGATTTAAGAACGAAAGATGTAGGTCCTAAGTTAGAAGAGGGAAGTTTAGATGCAATTGCGACGGATCAATCTTTGTACTACGTATTAAATAAACAAAGTTTAATTGATTTAATTTCAAATCTTGTTTCATCAAGTATTACTACAGAAATAAAGCAAGATATGTCAGGTTTAAAACAAAAAATAAACTCTTATCAACAATCTATTACTAGTGCGGATCAAAATTCTATGCTACTAGCGGAGAAATTAAATGGAACGACGCAACAAGCAACTAGTATGAATGAAAATTTAGGAGAGTATGTAAAAGGTTTAGCGAAATGGCGTGAGAATAGCTTAAAGCTAGTTGAAGAGCAGCAAGTATTAACAACAAATCATGCTGGTGAGCAAACAGCTATTTTATCGTTAGATTCTGGTATTAAATCATTAATGATGCAAAGTCAGTCATTGGTCGAAAGTTCGAAGCATAGTTTAGCAACTTCAGACGATGTATATAAAACATTTGATCAAATTAATGGACAAGCAAAAGAAATTCAAGACAGCGGAACGACAATTGTTTCAAAAGCTGATCTATTATTAAATGACTTTACGAAGAAAATGGAAGATGATAAATCATTCTCCAAAAACTTTACGAAAATTTTAGCGAATAGCCGTATTGGAGATCGTCAAAATGAGATGCTATATGACTTTTTAGCTAGTCCAGTTCAAAAGCAAAATGATGGAGTAATTGTAGCAGGAAATGCTTTTACACCATACTTAATTGTATTAACTTGTTTCATTGTTGCATTATTTACAGCATACGCAATTGCGAATCAAGAAAAGAAACGAATGCAATCAGATCATTTTGAAGAGAAATTCTCATTAATTGATATGAATGTACCAACTACAGTAGTAGCTTTCGGTATATCAATTGTGGAAGGGATTAGTATAGGTATCATTTCTGGGCGTCTTTTAAAGTTCGGTCAGGATCAAAGTTTACTATGGATTGCGTTCATCACATTTATTATGATGGCGTTTGTATTGGTCTCAACCTACTTATTACGACAAATAAAAATGGTAGGAATGTTTATACTATTAGTATTTTTAAGCATGTACCTATTTTTAACTGAGGCAGTTGGAAGTAAAGTAGATCAAATGTCGTCTGTCGGAAAGATACGTCAATTCTCACCGCTTCAGTATATAGAAAGTTTTCTAAATGATTTTATTAGTGGTAAAGATACTGGGAAAGTTATTTTTGTCGTATTGTTTGTAATTGCCATTATTGGATTGGTTAGTAATCTATTTGTATGGCATAAGAAATGGGAGGAAAAAGAAGTAAATGATCAAACAATGGAGCATAGTGGCTAAGTTATCATTTCTCTCTATCCTTTTACTGTTTGTCGCGCTACCGATAAGGAGCGCGGCTGACAGTTATCTTGGTGATGATGGGAAGATTAAGTTTAAAGTGGATCGACTTGAAGAAAGCGACCAAGAAAAAAATAAAAAGGAACATAAGGAAACAGAATTAGATAAAGCATCGATTGAGTTATTTAACAAAGATATAGAAGAAGAAATTGAGAAAAAGAAAAAGAAAGAACAAAAAGATATGGAAGCTTTGCGAGATTCTCTTTTTACAAAACCAAAAGAGAATAATAGTGTTAAAGATACGAAAAATAGTTTGTTTAGCAGTGAATACATTGTCAGAAAAAGTGCAGATGAAGTAGCGAGTAATGAAACAATGAATGAAGAGCCAATTAGTATAACAATAATATTATTATTTGGCGGCGGCATTCTACTTATTTGCATCGGTATTTATACGGTTCTTCGTAAAAGTTGGAGGTAAAGCGATGGCAATACAAACACATATCAATGTGACAGTAGATTTTAGTAAATGGAATGGAAATACATATGATTTGCGTATTCCGAATCATCAATCTATTAAATATTTATTAAAAAACTTATTAGATACGCTAAAGATTGATAATCATGAAGGTTCACATTTTGTAATTAAAGTGAAAAATAAGTCAATTGTTTTAACAGATAATGATCGTTTAATTGATCACCAAATAACAGATGGAGATATTTTGCAAGTTTTATAAAGAATATTTTTTACTTTTAGTTATTTGAAAATAAGTTATTACGGGTTATAAAGAAAAGGAGAAGAGGATAAACATGACGGAAAAAATAATTCAAATTGATGCAATGAACTATCAATTTCAAATAGAAAAAGAAAATTGGAAATTGGAGATGACCAAATCTCAAACACGTATAAAAGATTTCCGTCAATTCGATATAATTACGGGCGAATCATCTGAATTTGTACCATTAACAATAGAAGAAACGGATGATATGTTTACGTTTCTATATCAAGTAGATAAAAAATTATATAAGTGGGACGATCTTAGCCGTTTTGGAAGAAATGAGAAATTAAGACTACTTCGGAATGTTGCGCAGTTTCGTAAATATTTAAATAAACGAATCACGTTCTTTTTACATCCAGACAATATAGTTTTTAATGCTAATTTAATACCAAGTATTATACATAGAGGAATTCGAGATATTGTTCCGCCAACCCCGTTATTAGAAGAGCAATTTTTAACACAATATAAGTGTCTAATTATTGCTTTATTCTCCCAAAAACATAACTTTGATGATTTGTATGCTGGGTTACTAAAAGATGCAAAAGAAACAACATTTGAACAGACCGTTGCTCAAATGGAAAGCTTAGATGCATTACTGCAGTTTCTTGATGACAGCTTTGAGAAGGAACAAACAAAAACAGAAAAAAATATGCAGTTAGTACCTAAAAAAAGCTATAAATCATTTAAATACTTAGCTTTTTCCTTCATAGCGGCGACAGTTATTTTAGCTGCTCCTTTAATATATTTCACTTTTATAAAATTTCCTTATCAAAATAAATTGTTAGAAGCAAATGCAAGTTTCATAGCGACTGATTATGACAAAGTCATTACGCAATTGAATGAAGAGGAGTTTGAATCATTACCGATTGCATCTAAATATGAGTTAGCATTCGCATACATTACAGCTGAAAAACTAGGTGAAGCTCAAAAGAAATCGATTATGAAAAATATTAGTTTGAAAAGTGATGAAAAGTATTTGCTGTATTGGATGTATAACGGAAAAGGTAATTTTGATAAATCATTAGATTTAGCTAAGACACTTGATGATCCTCAGCTTATTATGTACGGCCTTGTTAAACAAATTGAATCACTGAAAAATAATCCAGATTTATCAGGGGAAGAACGTGATCAAAAGTTAAAAACATATGAGCAACAATTAGATGAATATAAAAAGAAATATGGCAATTCATCAAACGATAAAAATTTGTCGGACACAGAGAAAAAAGAGTAAGCACTTGATGAGACAGTTGAAAAGGAGCAGTGAACACGGATGGAGCAACTATTAGTATTGACTTATGGAGACAAAATATATAAGTGCACATTACATCCAAATGAGCAATCAATAGTGTCGATTGGAAAAGAGTGGACAAATGATATTACGAATCCAAGTTTAGAACAAGAGGTAGAGTTAAAGTGGAATAATGAAGCAAATGCTTGGATGGTACAGGATCAATTAATAGAATTCAATAAGGAAATTGAGATTGGGAAAACAAGAGATGTGAGCTTGAAAATCTTTATATCTATTGTTGGCACAACTAAAGTGTTTGATATTGGAACGAAACATTCTCTTACAGTGAGTCAAAACGATTACGATGATATTTCTATTACCGGGACTAGTGTCGATTTAATGCTATCTCGCGAAACGTTGTACGATTCTTTTAAAGTGAACGTGTATGGCGGGGATGTATTTCATAATTATACGAAGTTAAAAGATAGCGTTATGTTGGAATCAGGAGACGTATTATATTTTGATGGTATTTTATTGGAGATTGGTAGTGAAGACATTCAAGTACTTTCTTCAGAAAATAAAGTGAAATCTGCGTTACCTATTTTAGTAGAATCAGAAACAAATTATCAAAGTGGTTATCCAGACTATCATCGTTCACCACGTATTATTTACCGTGAACCAGAAGAGAAAATGACAATTGCAAAGCCTTCAAGTATGCCATCAAAACCAACGGAGCATTTAGCAAGAATCATTGCACCTTCACTTGTCATGATTGTCGTAACTGTATTACTTGCTATTTTCATGAAATATGGAATGTTTATTATCGCATCGATTGCGATGACATTAGTAACAATCATTGTTTCTGTCACATCGTATATTAAAAATTTGAAGCAATATAAAGTCGACATTGTTGAACGAGATAAAAGCTATAGAGAGTATATAAAACAAAAAACGAAAGATTTACATGCAGAAAGTGAAAAACAGCGTCACGCATTACATTATCACAATCCAAATGTAGAAGTAATACGTAATATGGCAGTTCAAGTAAATCCTAGAATTTATGAAAAAACAATGTTACATCATGATTTCTTAACATTTAGCGCTGGAACAGGACAAGCTAATACGAGTTTTGAAATTCAATTTAATGAAGAAGAGTTTAGTCAAACGAAAGATGAATTAATCGATATAGCACGTGAACTAAGACAGCGTTATCTATCATTGGAAGATGTACCAGTTGTAACAGATTTAATGAATGGACCAGTCGGTTATATTGGCCAACGCTCTTTAGTGTTAGAGCAATTACAATTATTAGTTGCACAAACGGCTTTATTCCATAGTTATTATGACTTGCAGTTTATTACTATTTTTCCGGAAGAAGAAAAAGAAAAATGGGATTGGATGCGCTGGTTACCTCATGGAAGTGTTCGCGATATAAATGTACGTGGATTTGTATACCATGATCGTAGCCGTGATCAAGTGTTAAATAGTTTGTATCAAATATTGAAAGAACGAAAATTAAAACTAGATGAAAAAAGTTCTACTAATGAAAAAATGTACTTTGCACCGCACTATGTCGTTCTCATTACAGATGAAAAACTAATATTAGACCATGTTGTTATGGAATTCTTTAATGATGATCCGAGTCAATTAGGTGTATCACTTGTATTTGTACAAGATGTTATGCAAAGTTTACCGGAGCATGTGAAAACGGTAATAGATATAAGAGATGCAAAACAAGGGAACATCATCTTAGAGCAAGGAGAGCTTGTTAACCGTCAATTTAAACTAAATCACGTACCGAAAGGGTTTAATTTAGAAGATATTTCACGGGCATTAGCACCATTAAATCATTTGCAAAACTTAAAAAATAGTATTCCAGAAAGCGTAACATTTTTAGAAATGTACGGCGTTGAAAAAGTAAAAGAACTGAATATCACAAGTCGCTGGGAGAAAAATGCAGCGCATAAATCTTTAGCCGTACCACTTGGATTACGTGGTAAAGAAGATATCGTAAACTTAAACTTACACGAAAAAGCACACGGACCACACGGATTAATAGCAGGTACAACAGGTTCAGGTAAATCGGAAATTATACAATCGTATATTTTATCTCTAGCAGTCAATTTTCACCCGTACGAAGTAGCCTTTTTACTAATTGACTATAAAGGCGGCGGAATGGCGAATTTATTCAAAAACTTACCGCATTTATTAGGAACAATTACGAACTTAGATGGAGCACAAAGTATGAGAGCGCTCGCATCAATTAAAGCTGAATTACAAAAAAGACAACGATTATTTGGCGAAAATGATGTAAACCATATTAATCAGTATCAAAAACTGTATAAAGAAGGCTTAGTAAGTGAACCGATGCCACATCTATTTTTAATTAGTGATGAATTCGCGGAACTGAAGTCAGAACAACCAGAATTTATGAAAGAGTTAGTTTCAACAGCGCGTATCGGTCGTTCACTCGGAATTCATTTAATATTAGCTACGCAAAAACCAAGTGGTGTTGTAGATGATCAAATTTGGAGTAACTCGAAATTCAAACTAGCACTAAAAGTTCAAAATACGTCAGATAGTAATGAAATCTTAAAAACGCCAGATGCCGCTGAAATTACATTACCAGGACGTGCTTACTTACAAGTTGGGAATAATGAAATTTATGAACTATTCCAATCAGCTTGGAGCGGAGCAGACTATGTAGAAAACAAAGAGGATAAAGAACATTTAGACGCAACAATCTATGCAATAAATGATCTAGGACAATATGAAATATTAAGTGAAGATTTAAGTGGCCTTGGTAGCAGTAAAGAAGTAATAAGCGTACCATCTGAACTGGATGCTGTTATTGACTACATTCACGATTACGCAGAAATAAATGAAATTGAAGCATTAGCAAGACCGTGGTTACCACCACTTCCAGAAAGCGTATATTTACAAGACTTACATGCTATTCAGTTCAAAGAAGCATGGACGAAAGAAAAGAAACCATTACAAGCAACAATTGGCCTACTAGATCAGCCTGAATTACAATCACAAACACCATTAACACTAGATATTAGTAAAGACGGACACGTAGCGGTCTTCTCAAGTCCAGGCTACGGAAAATCAACATTCTTACAATCAGTCATTATGGATGTAGCTCGTCAGCATAGTCCGGAGCATTTGCATGTGTATTTATTAGACTTCGGAACAAATGGCTTAATGCCATTAAAATCTTTACCGCATGTGGCAGACATCATTACATTAGACCAAGTTGAAAAATGCGAGAAATTTCTTCGTCGCATAGAAGACCTATTAAAAGATAGAAAGCAATTGCTAAGTAAATATGGTGTTGCGAGTCTTGAAATGTATGAGAGAGCTAGTAAAGAAGTATTACCAACAATATTAATTACGTTAGATAACTATGATGCTGTTAGAGAAGCTGGATTTGTCGAAGACTTTGAACGCATTATTGCACAAATTGTACGTGAAGGGGCAGCAGTAGGAATTCATTTAATGCTTACGGCTACACGTCAAAATGCATTGAGAGTACAAGTAAATACAAATATTAAACTACAAATTGCTCTATATATGATAGATGAGGCAGAATCTAGAGCTATTGTAGGAAGAACAGACTTAAAAATTGAAGAATTAGCAGGCCGTGGTTTAGTTAAAATTGACGAACCAACAATCTTCCAAACAGCTTTACCGACAAATGGAGAAGATGTCCTTACTCGAATTGAAAATATACAAGCTGAAGGAAAAGAGATGGATTCCTTCTGGGATGGAAAAAGACCGAAAGCAATTCCTATGGTACCTGAAGTTCTGGAATACAAGGAATTCATTGCATGGCCAGAAACAAGAAAAATTATTGAAGCAGGCAAACTAACATTTGGTGTAGAGACAGAAAACGTTACGCCTCTCGAATTAGATTTAACGGAAGCGTCTAATATTGTTGTAGGGGGAATTAAGAAAGATGAAGTTGAAAATGTAGTTCATCAATTCCTTCAACAGTTAGCAGACAGTGGACACTTTGACCTAGGTTTAATTGATACAAGAACACGAAATTTCTCAAACTATAGAGAGAGCGCTGCTTTATATGTAGCTGAAAAAACAGGAATTGAGAAAACGATTAAACAAGTTACAAACGCTTATAAATCGAGAGAAGCGGCGTTTAAAGAGGAGCAGGAAGCATCAAGTGAAACAGTGAACCCGGCAGAATTTATTAAGAAATTTAAGCCGATTGTAATCGTAATTGCAGATGTAAATGATATTTTAAGTAATTTAGAAGATAGCGATATATATAGTTTAGCGGAATTAATAACAAATGGTGCATTTATGGGCATCCACTTCGTAATTGGCTGTGATGTTGATTCAATTGACAGTCGATACGACTTAGTTTCAAAAACAATAAAAACGCAATCTCATGTTATTTTACTTAGAAAATCATCAGGCCAAATGGTCTTCGATGTATCTAATAAAGATTTAAGTAGTACAAAATTAAATCCATTTGAAGGGTATTTTGTTGAAAATCGTTTTGCCACTAGAATTAAAGTGCCAACTATTTAAGGGGGGATTTGCATGGGGATAGAGGAATTAAATAGTCAAAAATCTGGCTTATTAAGTAGTATAAGTCATCAACAAGGGCAATTGGCTGAACTACAAATGAAACTAAGAAGGCTAATAACTGCTAAAGGGAAATTTGTAAATAATCTTGAAGCAATTAAACAAAATCAAGAGCAGTTTAAGTCCTTAGAAATAAACGAGAGTAGTTGGAAAGGGCAAAGAGCAACTACTTTTAAAGAAACATATGAACAACAAGTCATTTCGAATTTAGGGAAGTTTATCGGAGAACTAGGGAGAGTGCAAGAAGACATCGATCAAGCTATACGGCGGCTTGAAAGAGAAATCGCTACATGTGAGTCTAGTATTCTTTCTCTAAGTAGAAGTGTTTCAATGGTTGACGCTAGTATTCAAGTAGAAGTACAGAAGGCGGGGAAATGATAAATGGGGGAAATTAAATTAAATAAAGGGGTATTTGATGCGAAAGTAAGTGATTTGAAAAGTGGTGCTAGTGATTTAGGTAAGACTAAATTTAATGGTATGCAGTTACATCGTACGAATTTAAGTAAACTGAAAAAATATTGTGAAGCGATTGAAAAACTTTCTCAGAAAGTTCAGCGATATGAGAAATTGTTAGAAAATGATATAAGTAGAGTGCAAGAAATTGGAGCAAAAATGGTAGAGAAAGATGCAAAACTTGGGCAAGAACTAAAAGTTGGTATACAGCAGCACTAGAAAACATTCTACGTAAAAATGAAATAAGGGGAGAGAAACGTGGATAAAAATATTGAATTACAAGAAGTAAACGAATTACAAAAAAGATTTCAAACAAGTGCTGACGAACTAAATCAATATTTTGAAACCTTATTAGGGAAAATAGATGATTTGAACCAACTTAATTCTTTTCAAGGGAAAGCAGCAGATGAAATAAAGAGGTATTTTTCTAGAGTACATGGTACTACGATTGCTGGATTTCAAATTGCAGCGGAAGAGTTGAAAAATGAATTTCAAAAAGCAATAGAGAGTTTTAATAGTACAGTTGATAGTGATAGTGACACAAAGATTTATGGGAACTATTTAGATAATGTAAAGAAAAAAATTAATGGGTACAGCAATGAATTTGATCGTTCTAATGAAGAAGCAAAACAAACTATATCGACTATAGCAGACATTGTCCCAACTCAGTATCCATCATCTTCAGGAATATCTGAAGGAATCCAAAAAAGTCAAAAGGAAATTAGTGATACGCTAGAAAAATTAGAAACGTATAATAGTCAGCAAAATGAACTTCAACATTTTAATGAAATGTTAAGTTCATTAGACAAGGGGATGAAAGAAATACAGGCAGCCAATGGAGATTTTTCTAGTAAGATAGTCGAAAAAATTATGGCTGGTGGATGGAATGGAAACTTAATAAATGGTATTTCTGAGAGCATGACGACGTTTGATATTCGACAAAAGGGTGGTAAATTTTTGGTGGCCGCTTTTGCTCGTATGTATTATGCCAAAAAGAACTATGATTTAAGTGTTTTATTTGATTCTAATGGTCGAAAAGGAAAAGGAAAGTTTACACTATCAACACGTCAAAAAGAAGATTTAGTGGAAGTGTATAGATTACTTAAGATGGATAGTAGTGATGATAGTATATTTCGTTATTTAAAAAATGGACTTAAATTGGATGGTGTAGAAAATGCGAGAATCACGAATGAACAAGTAAGAAAAGCAAGAAAAGGGATCTATAAATTACCGGAATTTCAAGATTTTCAAAAGTTCCAACAGGATTGGAGTAACAAAGGGTTACCTACTGCAATTAAAGAAAGAGGATGGAGTTCGTTTAAAACGGAGTATGTAAAAGGGTTAAAAGATTTACATCCTGGGCAATGGAAAGAAGCATTTAAAGAACTTGGAAATACTGGTAAGCTTTTGAAAGGAGCGGCCATATTTGGAGCGGTTGTGTCAGTTGGAAATAACATTGCTGAAGCTCAAAAAGATGGATGGCAATTACATGATGTAGCAGATATAGCAACAGATTCAGCAGTAGATGTTGGAGCAACTGCTGGGGCGGCTGCAGCTGGTGCTGTAGCGGGATCGTTTTTCCTTCCGCCTATTGGAACTGTTGTAGGAGCTGGCGTTGGGGTAGTTATTACGGTAGGATTAAATACGAAAACGAGTATATTTGGGGGAGACAGTGCAATTGATGCTACTAAAAAAGGAGTAAAAAAAATAACAACAAAACTTAGGGATCTATTTTGGTAATTCGGCTACAAGAAAGGTGCAGATAGAGTATGTGGAACATAAAAGAAGAAGAGTTAGAGGAATTTAGAAAAACATGCGGAAGGCGTTTAAGTCCTGAAGGTGCGACGGGATTTATGCTAGGAACAATAATTATCGATTCATTAATGATGCTATTTATTATAGGAGCATTGGTGAAGTTTGGTTGGGGTTTTTATACTACTATGTTTGAAAAAACACTGGTTAGTATTGAACTTGTGTTGTATGGCTTGCAGATAATTTTTCTAATACTATATTCCTTTCCAAAAGCACGTTATAAATTTCAGAAGTTACAAACGCTCGTTGTATTATTATATGCATTTCAATTAGGAACAATTACATTTACAATGTTAGTTCTTCCTGGAATGACTGACTATTCAATTGATCGAATGACTTTAATTTGTGTAGGGTTATTATTTATAGGAGCAGTGATATTTCATATTGTGACAACAATTGATACGTTTAAGCAAGCAAGTGAAGGTGCGTTTAGCATGGATGAGAGGTCTCGTTCATTTTTTAGTGAAACAAAAGGAAGAATGATAAAAGGTAGCATGATATATATATCAGTTCTTCTTATAATCATTTATTTTCATAATGATTATAACTTTAATACATTAATTTTATATGTAGTAGGGACAATTTTAATGTATGCAGTGGCCATAGGTGCAGCTGAATTCCAACTTTTAGTGTACTGTAGATTCAAATTTAAATCATTTAATATGACATGGGAAGAGAATGAGAGAGAACGACAGAAATTTAGAAAATATAATAAAAAAAACAAGTCGAAAAGTAGATAATAAAAGAAATGAATTTTTGCTATAGCATAAGTTGTTAATTTATGTGTATGAAATGAGAAATTGCACGTTTCTATTCGAGTTAGAAAGAAATAAAGATTAAGGGGAGTAGATGTTGTGAAAGTTCAATATAAAGCATTATCATTATTAAATTTAATTAGTATTACTCAAGTCGTTAAAAAAGAAGATTGGTTACTACCTGCTATTGCGCTGAGAAATCAAGTTATCCGTAATGGAATTTATGCAGTAGGACCGGTTCTCTTTAAATATAAACCACTTGAAAATGAACCAGCATATGGTGAATATACATATTGTGTGCCAGTAAATGAACGTGTGGAATTAGGGGAAGATTCTGCATATGAATACATTGATGGTTTAATAATTGAAGATGCTTTAAGTGTGCGTTTTACGGATGAAGATGGTGATATTGAAGATGTGTATAAGTTAATACATGAGGTGGCAAATCAAAACCATATTAAATTAGATAGTAGTTTTTATCATGTATGCTTAGATGTATACGGCGATACTTGGTTAGATATTTACGCTCCTATTATAGAAGTAGGTGAAACCGTAAAATGATTATAGAAGGTCAAAGTATTGCATATACAAATGTTGTTTCAAAAGAATACTATATTCATTATACCTATATGAAAGATTCGATTGAGGATTTTATGCTAGAAATAGAAAAAGCGAACTTAACAGCAAAAGGTCCACTATTTTATGCATTGAAAAATGTTCCTTCAGATGAAAATATGTATATTGAATTATTTATGCCGATATATGAGGATAAAGTTCCACCATTAGAAACAATGAAATTTAGAAGCTATTACTATGTAGATGACATGCTTGTGAAACGATTGACAGGAGATTATGAAACATTAACCGAGTATGCATATGCTGAGATGCTTCAGTATATGGAAGATAATGAACTTGATATGATTTCACCTATTTATCATATTTTTAGCGGTGATGAAGAGCTACGGTATGTTGAAATAAAAATTGCAGTGGATACACAATAATAATTTAGTGTACTTTTAGTTCTGGAAATATGAAAAGTAAAAATCAGATTTTAGTTTCGTTTTATAGAAGAATAATATAAAGGTATTCTTGAATTAAGAGTTTTAATTGTTGTTTTTAGTAGGAAGGGAGTCTACATATGTGGCTATTTTCAAAAGAAAAAACTGTGTATTTTCAACAAGATTGTGAGGATAAAACTGGGGAATTAATTAAGCAGCAAATATTGGAGAAAGTATCAGTAGATGATTGCATAATAGCTGCTGAAATGATTGATGTATTGTTTATATACCCTGAACTTGCAGAAGAACTTGCAAGGGTTTTGTATATGAGTAATAAAGAATTATTCCGAACGGTTGCTATGTTTGTTGGCACATTTGAAATTTTTGTACAAGTCTCAAACACAACGAAAGTTATTATCCAATGTATTCCGGTAGATGAAGAAATGGAAGAAGAAGTGTTTTCGGATATGAAAGTGATCGGTTTTAAATATAAGAAAAAGTCCACTGATGAAGAGATAGAAGAAATAGCAGAGTGGATGCTGGAATATAAAAAGATGTGTAAAAAAATAGCAGAGCACTATGAAATAGCTTAAAAAGAATCATTATTATAATGTAACAATATCTGAGATTAATAGAACCTTCTCTTTTCATCAAAATGAGAAGGTTTTTATTTTTAATCTACATGATTTAAGGGAATGTAGTTAAGGGTGGGACAATTGGATGTGGAACATAAAAGAAGAAGATTTAGATGAATTTAAAATAACATGTAGAAATCGCTTAAGCCCAGAAGATTCTATGGTGTTTATGTTTGGAGGAATAGTTTATAGTTCATTATTCATGCTTTTTATTTTGGTAGCATTAATTAAGATTGGCTGGGGTTACTATCCAACTCTCTTTGACAAAATAATTGTTAGTATTGAATTAGTGTTATATGGTTTGCAAGTAATCTTTTTCATTCTATATCTAATTCCAAAAGCTCGTTTCAAATATCAAAAGTTGCAAGCATTTGTGATATTATTATTATTTGCATTTCAGCTAGGAACTATAGGATTCACATTATTTATACTTCCAGCAATTTCAAATTATTCAATTGATCAAATTACATTATTGTATGTGGGTTTATTATTCCTAGGAGCAGTTTTTGTTCATCTGGTGACAACGATTGATACCTTTAAACAAGCAGAGAGTGGAGCATTTAGTATGGATGAAAGAGCAACTTCATTTTTTAGTAAAATAAAAAACAATACAATGATTGGTATTACGATATATGTACTAACCCTTCTTATTTTAATTTATTTTCATAATAATTATGAAACAGGGGTTTTAGTGGGGTATATGGCAGGAACCCTTGTAATGTACACAGTAGCCATAGGTGCAGCAGAGTTCCAATTATTAGCCTATTGTAGATTTAAATTTCCATCATTTTATATTTCGTGGGAGGAACACGAAACGGAGCGTCAGGAATTCTTAAAGCGTTATAAAGAGAGAGAAGAAAAGAAAGAAAAAGAAATAAAATAAGTTTTGCATCGAAATGAGGAAAGATGAATGCTTAAAATAAAGGAAGAAGATTTAGGTTTTTTCAAAATTGCAAATAAAAATGGATTAAGTCCGGATTATATAAGAATCTTTTATGTAGGAGTTTTTGCATATACTTCTATACCAATGCTCATCATGTTTTTAGGTGTTTTGCTGAACGGTGATAAGATTTCTTTAACACCTTTTGAAACATTTTTGGTACGATCTGAGGTAAAGTTATACATTTTGGAGTTGATTTTTTTAATAATTTTCATGTCTTCAAAGGTTGCTTTTAAATTACAGAAACTACAAACAATCGTAACTGTATTTTATGCTTTTCAGTTAGCGACATTACCTTTCATAGTTATGGTTGTTGAAGGAATATATGATTTTCCATGTGACAATAAAACATTGGTTTATATCGGTTTAATACTATTAGGAGCAATCTGTACCCACATTGTAGCAACGATCGATGTTTTTAGAAAAGCAAAGCATGGAGGATATAAATTAGAAGGACCGGCTGTCTCATTTTTTACTAACACGAAATTATATTTATTGATCGGAATAACGATCGGTGTAATAGTTCTACTTGTATTAATTTTTTTAAACCTTAATTATACATTTGATGAAATGGCAATTTATGTGACACAAACAATAATATTATATATATTCGCTGTAGTATCAGCAGAATTCGTCCTATTGGTGTATTGTCGCTTTAAATTTCCATCATTTAATATTACGTGGGAACAACATGAAAAGGAACGCCAAGAATTTATAGCAAATAGAAAAAGAATAAGAGAGAAAGAACAAAAGCGAAACAAAAACTGAAATGAAAGTTATAAATGATACTCGTAAACTTATATTGAAGATAGAATGAATACATTATTCATAAATTAACTAGTAAAGGGAGGAATGTAAGATCTTGAATAAAGATTCTAAAGCCGTAAAAAAAGAAAAAGGTTTTTTTGAAGGTGTAATAGCACCTATTATTGTTGGGATTATATTTATCTTTTTAATTCTATATAAAGTAGCATAGTTTCTGGGGAAGTGGATTGTTATCTTTGGAATAATATTTTTTATTGGTAGTATATTTCTTTGCATATATCTAGAAGAATATGGAGGAGTGTTGGGCGGTGGGACAGGGTTAATATCGATGTTATTGTTATATTTTATGTTTATTAGAAAAAGTAAAAAAGGCTAGTTTAATATGAAATACCAAAACATTTATTTACTCCTAGTTTGTTTAAAAATATAGAGTTATTACATGATTTTAGAAAAGGTGGTGTAATTATATGTGGAATATAAAAGAAAAAGATTTAGATGAATTTAAAATAACATGTAGAAATCGCTTAAGCCCAGAAGACTCTGTGGGGTTTATGTTTGGAGGAATAGTTTATAGTTCATTATTCATGCTTTTTATTTTGGTAGCATTAATTAAGATTGGCTGGGGTTACTATCCGACTCTCTTTGACAAAATAATTGTTAGTATTGAATTAGTGTTATATGGTTTGCAAGTAATCTTTTTCATTCTATATCTAATTCCAAAAGCTCGTTTCAAATATCAAAAGTTGCAAGCATTTGTGATATTATTATTTGCATTTCAGCTAGGAACTATAGGATTCACATTATTTATACTTCCAGCAATTTCGAATTATTCAATTGATCAAATTACATTATTGTATGTGGGTTTATTGTTTCTAGGAGCAGTTTTTGTTCATCTGGTGACAACGATTGATACCTTTAAACAAGCAGAGAGTGGAGCATTTAGTATGGATGAAAGAGCAACTTCATTTTTTAGTAAAACAAAAGGCAATGCAATGATTGGTGTTACGATATATGTACTAGTCCTTCTTATTTTAATTTATTTTCATAATAATTATGAAACAGGGGTTTTAGTGGGGTATATGGCAGGAACTCTTGTAATGTACGCAGTAGCCATAGGTGCAGCAGAGTTCCAATTATTAGCCTATTGTAGATTTAAATTTCCATCATTTTATATTTCGTGGGAGGAGCATGAAAGGGAACGTCAGGAAAGACTAAAGCTTTATGAAGAGCAGGAAAAAAAGCAAGCCAAAGAAATAAAATAAGTTTTGATTTCTGAAAATTCGAATAGAATATATAAGCAATTAAGGATTGTATATAAATCAATGCTATTAAAAATTAAAGCATCTTCAATATAATCTGTACGAGTAAGTAAATATCAGTAAGTAAAGGTGAGATGTATTACTTTCCAAAAAGGAACATAATGAACTTAAAAATGCCTAGAGAAATCAACGGGGTGTCAGTATGAAGTTAAAGAAGAAAGCCAAGATGATGATAGTTCTGTCAATAATAGCAAGTTTATTAAGTGGATGTGGTTTTGGAGAGACGAATATAGAGTATGAGAGATTAGTAAAGGCATTGGATGAAGAGGACATGAGTACGGTAATGTCTGCGAGTGATGATGGATATGCTTATGTGACTCAAAGAGGTATTTATAGTACGTTTGAGCAAAAAGAAGATGGAGAGCACAGTAAGACAATTCGTCAAACTACGGAAGGTGTATATAATACAAAAGATAAAAGTTTATATGGAGAGGCGATACAAACAGTTGCGACTGATATAGAAAAAGACAAGGGGAAAAGGACAAATGAAAATTATAAAAAAGAAACTATTTATAGTACTCATGTTAAGTATGAAAATGGACAGGTGAAAAGTTCGGATTCAAATCTAGATGTTTCATACGTAAACTTAATTGTAGATCGTTTAAATGGGATAGGGAAACTAAAGATGAAGCCCGAGAATGATATAAAAAAGTTTGATCAGCCTAATTCAGTCGGATATCGACTAACTGAATCTGAATTTAAAGATATTATTAATAATAAATTAAAGATACAATACGATGAATTTGATGGAGCAACAATCGTATTGCACCTGGATGCCCCAAATAATCCAAAACAAATTTTGCAAATGAGGATAGATATAGATTTTAAAGAAAAGAATGAGGATGGAAAATTAATAGAAAATATGTTCCAAATAATAACGTATTTTAATAGAAAACAGGATAATAACCAAGATGCGAGACAGGAATATTTAAAATACAAGGCGCAGTACAACAAAAGAGATAGTTAAGAGTGGCAATGAAAATAAAAAGGTATAAAATCAGTGACTAAGAAAATTGAATCTTTATTTTGGTAATATACTATAGTTCGGGGAAAGGTGGAGTTAACAAATGTGGAACATAAAAGAAGAAGATTTAGATGAATTTAAAATAACATGTAGAAATCGTTTAAGTCCAGAACGCTCCATGGTGTTTATACTTGGCGCAACTGTTTATAGTTCATTATTCATGCTTTTTATTTTTGGAGCATTAGTTAAATTTGGCTGGGGTTATTATCCAAATCTCTTTGACAAAATAATTGTTTGTATTGAATTGGTTTTATATACCTTGCAAGTAATCTTTTTAATTCTATATCTATTTCCAAAAGTTCGTTTTAAATGTCAAAAGTTGCAAGCGCTTGTGATATTATTATGTACATTTCAGCTGGGAACTATATGATTCACATTGTTTATACTTCCAGCAATTTCAAATTATTCGATTAATCAAATTACATTATTGTATGTGGGTTTATTGTTTCTAGGAGCAGTTTTTGTTCATCTGGTGACCACAATTGATACCTTTAAACAAGCAGAGAGTGGAGCATTTAGTATGGATGAAAGGGCAGCTTCATTTTTTAGTAAAACAAAAAACAACTTACTGATTGGCGTTACGGTATATGCACTAATCCTTCTTATTTTAATTTATTTTCATAATGATTATGAAACAGAGATATTAGTAGGGTATATAGCAGGAACTCTTGTAATGTACGCGGTAGCCATAGGTGCAGCAGAGTTCCAATTATTAGTCTATTGTAGATTTAAGTTTCCGTCATTTTATATTTCGTGGGAGGAGCACGAAAAGGAACGTCAGAAAAGACTAAAGCTTTATGAAGAGCAGGAAAAAAAGCAAGCCAAAGAAATAAAATAAGTTTTGGTTTCTGAAAATTCGAATAGAATATATAAACAATTAAGGCTTGTATAAAAATCGATGCTATTAAAAATTAAAGTATCTTCAATATAATCTGTATGAGTTAATAAATACCGGTAAGTAAAGGTGAACTATATTACTATCAAAATGGGAATGTAATGAACCTAAAAATGCCTAGAGAAATCAGCGGGGTGTCAGTATGAAGTTAAAGAAGAAAGCTAGGATGATGATAGTTCTGTTAATAGTATCAAGTTTATTAAGTGGATGTGGTTTTGGGGAGACGAAGATAGAGTATGAGCCATTTGTCAAAGCTTTGGATGAAGGTGACATGAAAAAGGTTATGTCTGCGAGTGATGATGGGTATGCTTTTGTGGCACAAAGAGGCATATATAGTACATATGAACAAAAAGAAGATGGAGAGCATAGAAAAACAATCTACCAAACTTCGACAGGCGTATATAATATAAAAGATAAAAGTTTATATGGGAATACAACACAAGAAATTACCTCAGAAG
Source organism: Bacillus cereus group sp. BfR-BA-01356 (assembly GCF_022663635.1). Lineage (NCBI taxonomy): Bacteria > Bacillati > Bacillota > Bacilli > Caryophanales > Bacillaceae > Bacillus > Bacillus cereus group sp. BfR-BA-01356. The sequence goes on from NZ_JAKUFX010000004.1 coordinate 68,739, forward strand.
TAGATAATAAAAATTATAAAGAAGAAGTTAATTATAGTACAAATATTATGTATAAAAATGAAAAGGTGCAAAGTCCGGATTCAAATCTAGATGTTTCATATGTGAACTTAATTGTAGATCGTTTAAAAGGGATAGGGAAACTAAAGATGAAGCCCGGGGATGATATAAAAAAGTTTGATCAGCCTAGTACTGTTGGATATAAACTAAATGAATTAGAGTTTCAGAGTATCGTTAATGATAAGTTGAAAATACAATATGATGAGTATGATGGTGGATCGATTGTACTGCATATTGATTCTAAAAATGGTTCAAAGCAGATATTGGAAGTAAGTATTGTAATAAATTATAAGAAAAGAAATGATGAAGGCAAGTTAGTGAAATACATATCACAAATACATACATCTTTTGATAGTCACCAAGGCAATAACCAAGATGCGAAACAGGAATATATTGATTTTAAAGCACAGTATAATAAGAAGCAGTAATATTAAGAAGGGCATTTGCACGTAAAGATAATAGCGACATAGGTGTGATAAATATTTCATAAATATAGTGGAAAGAATTTGAGGATAAACGCCCCAATTGCTGGAGTAGATGCAACAATTGGGGCGTTTATCTATCTAAAATTAGCTTGAATACATGACATGTTTTAGTTAGGGGCATGGCTTTACAAGTAGTTTCTTCATAATAACGGTGTGGGGTTTTTGTGTAATCAGCTTTTATTGCTAAGTTACAACTATTTTCGTTTATAGAGTATCTCTTATTATCGATACATCGTCCACATTCCAATGTCTTTAAATCCTAGTCGTTTATAAATTCGTCCAGCAGCTGGATTGTTATAAAATAAACAAAGTGTTCGGCCTTCTTTCGTAAAGTCTTGGATCATTTTTTGTAATATGAGTGAAGCGTAACCATTTCCGCGATAATTCGGGTGTGTACATACACCAACTACCATAGCAGATAATGAATTTTCAGCGGAAGTAGAGGCGGATGCGATGATCACGCCATCTTTTTCAATATAGTATGTGCGTCCTGTATTTGTTTCGATAGCCTGCCTTAATATTTTCTCTGATTCATTGGTAGTCGGAAATTCAGCAATGTCACTTCGTAATTTCATAATTCGTTCTATATCATCGAGTGAGGCAAGTTTAATTGTTTCATGAATTGGTGTGCTAGGTAAGTTGTTGTCATTTAGACATTCGCAAAAATACATTTCATTTTTAGTACCTAGTTGTATATTTGAAGCAGTTTCAAATTGTTCTACGATAGTTGACTTACCAGAGAGTTTAAGCGGCTTATATGTGGAAAGAAGTGCCTCATAATCAGTGGTAATAAATTCTTCTTTACTATAGGGTATAAATGAATCGTGGAATCGGAGTAGAATTGATTTTAATGTTCCATTCTCTTTAAATACTCCCCATAATTCTTGAAAATCTGTGTCATAACCGAAAGCTTCAATATCTCCAATAATAAACAAGTTAAGGGCTGCTTCTTCTTTTAGATAAGCGAATACTTGTTCATGATCTTTCTTTGTTAATTTTCGCATCATAACGAATCGACCTCTTTTTTTATTTTTCTAAATATTACAACTTAAGTTTTTTGAAATCAATATAAAATTTTATGTTTAGTTCACAAACTTTCGGAAAAACTAGGAAAGATATGACAAAGGAGGTTATGAACGGTGGATCATCCAATTCAAGGGTTAATGAAAGCAGCAATGGAAAATTTAAAAGAAATGGTCGATGTAAATACGATTGTTGGAGAGCCTGTTCAAACGGCTGACGGTGGTGTAGTGTTAACGGTTTCTAAAGTAGCGTTCGGTTTTGGAGCAGGAGGTTCTGATTTCCAAACGAATGATGGACAAAGAGCGAACGGTAACCCTGCATTTGGTGGCGGTAGCGCGGGTGGTGTTTCGATTACACCAGTAGCATTTCTTGTGGTGAATAAAGATGGAGTAAATATTCTACATCTACAAAATGCGACACATTTAGCAGAAAAAATGATTGAATTAGCTCCACAAACAATTGATAAAATTCAATCGATGTTCCAAAAAGAAGAAAAGAAAGAGGGAAATCATCATCCTCAAAACCCTGATGAAATCCTTTAAAAACGCCTGCTTATGAGCAGGCGTTTTTTCTTGTAATCACTATGTAATAAAACACATGAAATTGTAAATAGTTTTTGAAGTTTTTTCTATGTTTCTAAAATTTTTCATGTTAAAATATGCTATAGAATTGAAACATATAAAACGAAGGTGGCTAGGTGCTTTGTCTGGAGGATCTGACCAAGTAAAGAATATGATATATATTAATGGTAATCGTCGAGGTCATTGTTTTATTACATCAGGAATTACGTTTAAAGAGTTTGCGAGTAACATCCCTTCACCGCTTCATCAAGTGTTGCTTTTGAAGCACAACTTTGAATGGACGGATTTTCATTATCATACTTTATTTGAATATGTTGAGGAAGAAAATATACATAAGTTAATTCAAGCAGAGATTGATGAATTTGATGAATTTTGTTGGGTAGATTTTGATGATGCAAGCGATTTAGATGAATTAGAGCCGAAAGAAATTGCAGAATTATTATATTTGGCTCACAAAAAAGAACCACTTGCAAGAACATTCTTTCCGCTGTTGAAAAATAGATTTGTTTATTTTTCACATGATGACGGATGGTACAACAAAGTGTATTATCGTAGAATTGCTGATTTTGTAGGAATGTTAAGTAAAGTCATTCCGTATAAACTCGGTGCTTTCGGTAAGAAACGTTTTTCTTTCTTCCAAAAATCAAAAATTTTCCCAGCGATTTCAAAAGAATTGATTATGGGACTTATTCCACTAATGGAAGATGGTCTTTACATAGATTTAGCAGGGAAGATTGAGTCAAGAAGAGGTCTTGAAATTCCGGTATATGTAGTTGGTTCGTATGAAAGTACGGATGAGGTGTTAGATAATATCGATGAATTGAAAGAGGAAGCAACAGAAACAGGTTGGCTCATTTTTGATAAGAAAGAACAAGAGTGGCAATGGGTTGTTGACTAAGAAAACTTGGCGTATGAAGTCAAGTTTTCTTGTCATTTGAAAGGAGTACAAATGAAGAAATATTATACAATTGTGGGTATTATAAGTATTATTCTCGTGGCAATATTACTTATAACTTGTCCGAAAGAATCAGATTTTAAAGTGTATGTACAGGATAAGTATGCGTTGAATTGTAATGAGAGTAGTTTTGAATGCACGCAAAATGTAGATGGTAAAAAAGAAAAACTACAATTTGAAAGTACAGATGCACGAAATGGTGTATTCTTTATGACTGTAAAGCAAACATTTAAAACAGAAGCTGGTGTTTCAAAAGAATATAGCGGAGTAGGAATGTTTGGTACATTTCTTTTTGTTTCAGAGAAGACTTTCTAGTAATAGAAGGTCTTTTTTTTATGCTTATGTTCATATAGATGAAGTAAGACAAGCATAGGAGGGGTATTGATGAAGAACACATGTATTGTTTGTGGCGGTGAGGAGTTTTTTTCCTCAACGTTATATGCACGTACGAAACAAGATTGGGCATATGCACCAAACATGTATCGATTTGAAAAAGTATTTATTGAGCATCGAGATGAAGAAAATTATCCAGTGTTTCAAGAAATTACAGCGAAACATTGTTGTGGATGCGGCCATATTATGTTGTATCATGAATGAACACACCAAGTATGACTTGGTGTGTTTTTTTAAAACGCTGACAAAGCAAGCGGATAAAGTAAAGTAAATAAAACAGAAAAACTACCAAAACCAATGGCTGTATATCCAAGTGTTCTTGCTCCGAAATTGACAGCTAATAGGCCAACTAAAATTGCTAGGGAGCCGAGCGTAACTGGATAAAAAGCAATGGAGAATAACGAAAGAAATAAAGCGACATAGCCTACCATTGCACCGGTATTTGTACCTTCTATCTCATTTGCAATTTCTTTACGCTTATGTCTAATTGGAATGCCAGCTGGTGATATTTCAGCTGCATACTCTTCGTTTTTTTCACCACTTTTAAAATGATGATTTCTTTTTCTTCGCATGTACATCCCTCTCTTTCAATTGGGTGTACCTATAGTATCTTTCATAAAGAGAAGAACATGAGTATGAGTTAAACCCAAGTAAAGCAAAAAATGGAGAATACGTATTCCATCGTTAACATATCCATCTCCTATTGAAGATAAAGTGAGGGATTTTTTCCATCACGACTGATTATCAGCCAGCAACAATTGGATTTTTATGAGCAGTTCTCTCCCATTAACTGGTCCGCATCCATTGAATTTTGAGGTAGGTGTCTTACTGCAAGCGGGATAAAACAGGAATTTTGGAAAATGATGTAGAATGAAATGAGTGATAAAGCGTGAAGGTAGGGGAATGTATGACGAAATTTAATTGGCATGAATCAGCAGAAAAGAAATGGGATAGTAGCGCAGAGTTTTGGAATCAAAATAGTCAAGAGATGTGGGACAGTGGTAGCAGAAGTACAATTATTCCGTTTTTTGAACAATACGTAAAGAAAGAAGCACAAGTGCTCGATGTTGGTTGTGGTGATGGGTACGGTACATATAAATTAAGTAGCGCAGGCTATAAAGCAGTGGGAGTAGATTTATCGGAAGTGATGATTCAAAAAGGTAAGGAGCGCGGAGAAGGACCGAATTTATCTTTTATAAAAGGCGATCTTTCTGCATTACCATTTGAAAATGAGCAATTTGAATCAATTATGGCAATTAATTCTTTAGAATGGACGGAAGAGCCATTACGAGCGTTAAATGAAATAAAGCGTGTGTTAAAGAAAGATGGATATGCATGTATTGCAATTTTAGGACCGACAGCAAAGCCACGAGAGAACAGTTATCCTCGCTTGTATGGAAAAGACGTTGTTTGTAATACGATGATGCCTTGGGAATTTGAACAGTTAGCGAAAGAACAAGGTTTTAAAGTTATAGATGGCATCGGCGTATATAAGCGCGGAGTAAATGAGAAGATGTTAGGTCAACTACCTACAGAGTTACAACAATCGTTAACATTCTTATGGGTATTTATGTTAAAAAACGTATAAAGAAATGAAAGAATTTTTAGGAGGTAAATAAGTGCAGAAAATACAAAAAACTGATACAATATCATCAGAACCAATTAAAGGGGGACTAGGGTATATGACAACTACTACAACAGTGAAATCCGATATTGAAATCGCACAAGAAGCGAGTATGAAGAAGATTCAAGAAATTGCAGCTGATTTAAATATTTTAGAAGATGAATTAGAGCCATACGGACATTATAAAGGTAAGTTATCTCTTGATATTTTTAAGCGCTTACAAGATGAGGAAGACGGTAAAGTTGTTTTAGTAACAGCGATTAACCCAACTCCAGCTGGAGAAGGTAAATCAACAGTAACAGTTGGTTTAGGTCAAGCTTTTAACAAAATTGGTAAGAAAACAGTAATTGCACTTCGCGAACCATCTCTTGGACCAACGATGGGATTAAAAGGCGGAGCAGCAGGTGGCGGTTTTTCACAAGTCGTACCAATGGAAGACATTAACCTTCACTTTACTGGAGATATCCATGCGATCACAACTGCCAATAACGCATTAGCAGCGTTTATTGATAATCATATCCAACAAGGAAACACACTTGGAATTGATACGCGTAAAATCGTTTGGAAACGCTGTGTTGACTTAAATGATCGTGCCCTTCGTAACGTAGTAATTGGTCTTGGTGGACCTGTACAAGGTGTACCACGTGAAGACGGTTTTGACATTACAGTAGCATCTGAAATTATGGCCGTGTTCTGCCTTGCAACAGATATTCAAGACTTAAAAGCGCGTCTATCTCGCATCGTAGTTGCTTATAACTTTGCAAATCAACCTGTAACGGTTAAAGATTTAGGTGTAGAAGGTGCGTTAACACTATTATTAAAAGACGCATTAAAGCCGAACTTAGTACAAACGTTAGAAAATACACCAGCTATCATTCATGGCGGACCATTTGCGAATATCGCTCACGGTTGTAACAGTGTTATCGCTACAACAATGGCAGCAAAATTAGGTGATTATGTTATTACAGAGGCTGGATTCGGTGCTGATTTAGGCGCTGAGAAGTTTTTAGATATTAAAGCTCGTGCAGCTGGCATTAAACCAGAAGCAGTTGTTATTGTTGCGACGATTCGTGCGCTTAAAATGCATGGCGGCGTTGCAAAAGATCAATTAAAAGAAGAAAATGTAGATGCATTAGCAAAAGGTATGGAAAACTTACAGAAGCATGTTGAAACAATTCAAAGCTTTGGAGTGCCTTTCGTAATTGCAATTAATAAATTCATTACAGATACAGATGCAGAAGTTACATACTTACAAGAGTGGTGTAATGAGCGTGGCTATGCAGTATCCTTAACAGAAGTTTGGGAGAAAGGTGGCCAAGGCGGAGTTGACCTTGCTGAAAAAGTACTAAAAGAAATCGAAAAAGGTGAAAACAACTACGCACCACTTTATGAATTAGAATTACCATTAGAAGAAAAAATTCGTACAATTGCTCAAAAAGTATATGGCGCAAAAGATATTGAATTTGCTCCGAAAGCACGTAAGCAATTAGCTCAATATGAAGGAGAAGGTTGGAGTAATCTACCAGTTTGTATGGCGAAAACACAATACTCTCTTTCTGACGATGCAACAAAATTAGGTCGTCCATCTGACTTTATCGTTACAATTCGTGAGTTAAAACCATCTATCGGTGCAGGCTTTATCGTTGCGTTAACAGGTACAATGTTAACAATGCCAGGTCTTCCAAAACAGCCAGCAGCACTTCAAATGGATGTAAATGAAGATGGAAAAGCAGTAGGTTTATTCTAAAAGGTTGTAATTCATCTCGTTTATCTGTAAACTATATATACATCAAGTGGCGCCTTTCCATCGAAAGGCGCCTGTTTTTTGGAGGAAATTATGTTTGATCCAACTGCTTTTGACAATTTAAAAGTAATCGTAGAAGGTGCTGTGTATGATTTTGATCTACATGGAGATATTCTTGTAACAGATCGAAAAGATATGATGGATCTTGCTTCATTAAGTCGTATATATCATATCTCATTTCAATTAACAGAACCGTTTGAACCATTAGTAGAAGCAACATTTTCATTATCTGTGGATGCAAAGAACTTGTCTGGTGAAATACTAGAAGTGCCTCAGTTTACACCAGGTTGTGAAATGAAGCTAGCATTTTCATTCCCGTTAGAACAACCAGAAGTAAAATGCGAAGAAATTGAAACATTAATGCGTTCTATATGGGGAAAAGAAAGAATGATTATGCAGAAAGTTTCATACGAATATAATAAGCAAGCGATTTCATATCATAATAAGGTAGAGGTTCTATTTCAAAAAGCGATTACAGAAGACCATGTTGATGATTTAATAGCTGTTATTTCACACATGATAGAAACGGTGCGAACAATACAGCATTTTCTTCAAAAATAGAGATAAAGGAGAAAAACAAATGATAAAAGATATGCAACCATTTTTACAACAAGCTTGGGAGAAGGCTGGTTTTAAAGAGTTAACTGAAATTCAAAAACAAGCGATTCCAACTATTTTAGAAGGACAAGACGTTATAGCTGAATCTCCAACTGGAACAGGAAAAACATTAGCGTACTTATTACCCCTTTTACATAAAATTAATCCTGAAGTAAAACAGCCACAAGTTGTTGTTTTAGCGCCAACACGTGAACTTGTAATGCAAATTCATGAAGAGGTTCAAAAGTTTACAGCAGGAACTGAAATTTCAGGTGCATCTTTAATTGGTGGTGCAGATATTAAGCGCCAAGTTGAAAAATTAAAGAAACACCCAAGAGTAATTGTCGGTTCACCAGGCCGTATTTTAGAATTAATTCGTATGAAAAAGCTAAAAATGCATGAAGTAAAAACAATTGTATTTGATGAGTTTGATCAAATTGTAAAGCAAAAAATGATGGGCGCAGTGCAAGATGTAATTAAATCAACGATGCGCGATCGTCAATTAGTATTCTTCTCGGCGACAATGACAAAAGCGGCAGAAGATGCGGCACGTGATTTAGCAGTGGAACCACAATTAGTACGTGTAACACGTGCAGAATCAAAAAGCTTAGTTGAGCATACGTATATCATTTGTGAGCGACGCGAAAAAAATGATTACGTAAGAAGAATTATGCATATGGGCGATGTAAAAGCAGTTGCGTTCTTAAACGACCCATTCCGTTTAGATGAAATTACTGAGAAATTGAAATTCCGTAAAATGAAAGCAGCAGCTCTTCATGCAGAAGCAAGTAAACAAGAGCGTGAAGCGACAATGCGTGCTTTCCGCGGAGGGAAATTAGAAATTCTACTTGCCACTGATATTGCAGCACGCGGTATCGATATTGACGATTTAACACACGTAATTCATTTAGAGTTACCAGACACAGTAGACCAATATATTCACCGCTCAGGACGTACTGGACGTATGGGTAAAGAAGGAACTGTCGTGTCTCTTGTAACACCACAAGAAGAGCGTAAATTACTACAATTTGCGAAAAAACTAGGCATCGTATTTACGAAGCAAGAAATGTTCAAGGGATCATTTGTAGAAACGAAACCGAAAGCACCAAAGAAAAAGAAACCAGCATTTACTGGGAAGAAAAAGCCTAGATAAATGATAGGGAAGGCGTAACTATTTGTAGTTACGTCTTTTTTGTTTGTAAACAAGCGATAATGGGAATTGTATTAGTGTTTTTAATGTACCTATCATATATATGCTTCTACTGGGAGTATCGAAAAAAGGGTAGTTTATTTATTTGGTTTATACGAGGAAATAATATAAAAAAAGTCGAATATTAAACTGACACGAAATAATAAAAAGAAGGTACACATATGGATAGGAAATTAGGAATGTTTTTAAATACGAAACATATTGAAGTAAACGAAGGAATACAAAAAGCAAGGGAATGGGATTTAGAATATATTCAATTATATGCTATGAATCCGACTTTCAACTTAGCTAACATCTCAAAGATACAATGGAATACATTAAAAGAAAACTTATCTTTTAATGAGATTCAAGTCCCATCATTAGCAATTAGCTTCGGAGAAAATGGAATAATAGGAACTGAAGCTGAATGTGTAATAGAGAGTTTTAAATATATTACTGATAAAGGGTTAGGGTTAGGAGCTAACGTAGTAACAGCCCATATTGGGAAAATCCCTGAAGATGAAAATAGTGAGTACTATGATAAAATGCTACGTGTTTGTTATGAGATAGGGGAATTAGCGTTCAAATTTGGAGGATTCTTCGCCATTGAGACGGGATCTGAAAAAGCAATAGTATTAAAACGATTTTTAGAAACTGCAAACTCGAAAGGACTAGCTGTTAACTTTGACCCAGCAAATTTAATAAGTGATGTAAATGAAAATCCGGGAGAAGGTTTATTACTATTAAAAGATTATATAGTACAAACTCATATTAAAGATTGTAAAGAAGTGAAAAGTGATCGTTCAACTAAGTATATAGAAGTCGCAGCAGGGAATGGTGAAGTAGATTTCGATATATTCTTCAAAGTATTAGATAAAATTGGATTCGACGGATATAACATGATTGAAAGAAATGATTATTTTGATGAACTGGATGGGATGAGTCAGTCGATAAATTTTGCAAAGAAGTACATACCAACTCAAAAGGAATAACGATAGCATCTATAGAAAGTTACATAGAATATAAAAACAATAGGAGGAATACAAATGATTCATAAGGTCGGACAAATTATGTTATATGTAAATAATCAAGATGAGGCAGTAAATTTTTGGACGGAAAAGGTAGGGTTTCATGTAGTTGCAGAGGAAGATAATAAGCAAGGAATGAGATGGATTGAAATCGCTCCGAAAAGCGGTGCGGAAACGAGCATTATATTACATAATAAAGAAGTTATTTCGAAAATGAGCCCAGAATTGAATCTTGATACACCGTCTTTAATGTTCTTCTCAGAAAATCTTGATCAACTATATACAGATTTAACAAATAAAAATGTTACTGTTGGAGAAATGGTAACTATGCCTTCTGGTAAAGTGTTTAACTTTGCTGATAGCGAAGGGAATTATTTTGCGGTTATGGAGAAGAACCAATAATAATATTGCTATGTGAAAATCCCCCTCAAATATATTTGAAGGGGATTAAATTTTTGAAGTGGATTTTTCATTAGAGAGTTGTTTAATAAAAAATACTCCTTTTTCAATAGCTGTCTCAATATAGCCAACAATTTGGTCAAACGTAAATACTTGTAAGTCTTCATGCAAGTGTTGCTTTGGATATAACATATCTTCAAAAAGATACTTTCGAAATTCTAAAACGTTTTCTTTAGAAACCTCTTCAATATCCACAATGTGAGCCTCTTGATTGAGAAGAGAGAAAAGCTGTTGTTCTTGATCGTAATGATGAAGCAACTTTGCATTTAACAATTTAAAATCGTTATAGTACAGGGGTGCGATCGTTTCGTCATTCTCTATTCTATTTTTTAGCCAAGGTAGAAAAAATCCACTTAGCCAATTATCATCGGCAATGAGGTGGGTATAATAGCCTAAAATAAATGGGGAATCTATATGTGATTCATATTTATGAAAAAATGAATCATAATCTATTCTTCTCGTATAGTTGTTCGTTGTACCGTCATAAAAATGTGAGGTTCCTTTTTCTTTTTTTGAATGAACAGCATCAGGGGCTACAGCTCCAAGTAAGAAAGAAGTCTTATCGTGAATAGATAGTTTCTCAGCAATACCGTTAGCGATAATAACATGCATAATTCGTGATCCCATGAATGCCACCTCTGTTTCCAGTATTCATTTCAGGAAGAGGACTGAACAGTTAGTATTACTTTCCCTGTACTTTTTCTACTTTCGACCCATTCATGTGCTTTCCCTGCATCTTGAAGTGGAAAAGATTTCGTAGCCTTAATTTGTAAACGTCCGTCACGCAAATAACGGAAAACTTCATTTGCAGTTTCTTGGAGCAGTTCAGGACGCTTTTTTCGTGTGGTTCCAAAGCTAAAACCGAGTATAGAGCGGCAACTTGCATGTAAATCTTTCGTTTGAAAGTTACCAATTTCACCGCTAGCATTACCGAAATGAACGAGGCGACCGTAAAAAGCAAGGCAGTTTAAACTTCTTTCAGAAACAGTTCCAGAAATAGAGTCCAAAATAATATTCACTCCTTCTCCGTTTGTCAGCTCATTGACTTTCTCTACAAAATCTTCAGTTTGATGACAAATAACATAATCAGCTCCAGCATCTAAAGCGATTTTTCTTTTCGTTTCACTTCCGATAGTACCGATAACTGTTCTAGCCCCTAATAGTTTTGCAAATTGAATTGCGGTAGTACCAATCCCGCCAGCAGCTGCATGAATGAGTACAGATTCACCTTTTTGAATCCTTGCAACATTTGCGAGTAAATTATAGCTTGTAAAAGATACGATCGGACAAGCGGCTGCAGTGTGAAAGTCAACTTCATGGGGTAATACGAAAGTAAGATTTTCATTTGCAACAACGTATTCTGCGTAAGATCCATTTTGAGGAAAAGCAATGACACGTTGTCCAGGGTGAATATTTTTCACATGAGAACCGACACGTTCTACAATACCAGTGGCATCTATACCTGGAATAAAAGGTAGTGCTTTATTTCCTTTTTTGCCATAACGTGATTTAATATCAGCGAAATTTACACTAGTAGCAACTACGCGAATTAAAACTTGATCTTCTGAAATAGCCGGTATATCAAAATCTGTATATTTCATCACTTCAGGACCACCGAACGACGTTACAACGATAGCTTTCATTATATGTCCTCCTAAATTTGACTATATAAATTATTTTAAATCTTTATCAGAAATTGGAAAATTATATAATAGTTATGTGTGGTTATAAGTGAAGCTTATTAAAACAGCACATTTTTTAATTGAAGATAAAACGGATGTAGATGATGTCGTTCAAGAAGTATACATACAGCTATATGAATCGCTTCGTAAATATGATAGCGAGAAGCCATTTCGCCCTTGGCTAATTGGGCTTGCGATTAAACAAATTCATTCTTATAGAAGAAAGAGGTGGATGCGACTACGAATTATAAAAAAAGCAGAAGAGCAAAGAAAGCCAGTGCAAATTGATTTTTCTAACGATGTTGTAAGTAAAATATCAAACCAAAAACTAATCGAACTCATTCATAAATTACCGTATAAATTGAAACAAGTTATTATCTTAAGATACTTACACGATTATTCACAAGAAGAAGTAGCACAAATATTACATATTCCAATCGGTACAGTGAAATCTAGAATTCATGCGGCATTAAAGAAACTACGTCAAAAAGAGCAAGTAGAAGAAATTTTTTTAGGAGAGGTAGGGAATGTGAAATGAGTTTAGATTGTAGAGTTAGGGAATCTATACAAGAAGAAGCAAAGGGTATTGTTGCCCCGCCGGATTTAAAAGAAAAAGTAATCGTGCAAATAAAAATGAAGCACGGCGAGAGTAAGAGGAAGAAACGCCTTATCGCAGGAGTACTTGCAGCAGCTCTTTTAATCCCGACGACAGGTTTTGCGTATCAATCTATTATGGCGGATGGTATATATGGATCTTTTGAGAATTTAAAAAAACATGCCGGAGCAATGACATTAGAAACGTATATGCGTTTTAATGCAAAATTATCAGAAGCGAAAGATGAAATGGGTGCAAAGGAATATGAAGAGTTTACAAAAGAACTGAAAAAATTAACTAATGCAAAGCTTGCGTACGGAGATTCAAACGGTAATATTGATTATGATGAATTATCACCAGGAAAAAGAGCAGAAATGAAAAAGGTAAGTATGAGCCTTCAACCATACTTTGATAAACTAAATGGTCATAAATCTAGTAAAGAGATATTAACAAAAGAAGAGTTTGATCGCTATGTGGAAGCTTTAATGACATATGAAATAGTACAAGTGAAGACAAAATCAACTGGTGGAATGAAAGTAGAAGAAGTACCTGAGGCGTACAAAGAAAGATTTATTAAAGCAGAGCAGTTTATGGAGTATGTAAATGAAAAGGTGCGATAAGTAAAAAGCTCAAAGCTTTAGCTTCGAGCTTTTTTTATTGAAAGAAAATAAAGTATTCAATTATATTTTTTCATCGTTGCATGATCCTTTTGTATAAAACAATCTAAAAGGGAATAACCAGCTATTAAACTAATAATCGTAACAAAAGTTGTATTTATTAGAATAATATTAACTAAATAAGGTAGGTATTCGGCAAGTGGTGAAAAGAGTAGTGCTGGGGAAAAGGAAATGAATAGTGTAGGCACTGTAATAGCAATAAATTTATCCGGTTGAAAGCTCCAGTTTTGTTTACTCGTTTCGCGATTAATAGATTGAAGGAATCGTAATAAAATGCCAACTATAAGAGGGAAGAGTGTAAAGTAGAATAATCTTGGATAAACGTTAAAGTTCACTTGTGCATCTGTATCTAAATAAAATTGAATTTTTACTCCTACAAATAATAATAAGACGATAAATAATGTGAAGCAGAGGTATAGCATCAATTTTTGCATTATATTCCACCATCCTTTACTCAAAATATATTCAAAAAAAGAAGAGATATACAATAACTACTGTTGTATATCTCTTCTTTTACTGTTAGTTAATAGTGGAGTTTGCTTTTTCTTGCTTCGTGAAATAATCAATAATACCCATTGCGCTAATTTCTATATCTAAATGTAAAATATTATAAACGGAATGATCTGATGGAACGTTTAACTTTGTAAGATGAGAAGAGATTTTATCCATTAACAAAGTTTGTAAAGCTTTAGTCGCTTCATCGAAATCATTATACTTTTCAAAGACTTCCTTACCAGTCTGAACGAAAATAGGTAGCCAATGTTCCAGTTGATTATATACTTCTGTAACATTGGATGATGCACCATAATGCCCGAAATAAATAGTATCTACATCCATACTTTGAATGTGATTTTTAGAAGCAATCATCGCATCTGGTTGAAATTGTGAAGGGGACGTTGATGGTAGATACAGTTCTACACCAAGGTCTGCGAGTTCTCTATAATAAATTCCAATTGTATCGCCAGTAAAAATCCCGTTTGTTAATGAATCGTGAATGCTAATATGGTGCTTCGCATGTCCTGGTGTATCATAAAATGTAAGGGTGCGGTCTTTTGCAATTTTTAACGTATCACCATGTTGTACAATATGAACACGTTCTTCTTCAATTGGAAGAATTGGGTCAAAGAGTTTATCGAAATCTTCTTTGTAGACAGCTTTTGCACCTAAAATAAGTTTTGTTGGATCAATCATATGACGAGCACCACGAGAATGCACATATAACGTAGCATTTGGACACTGTTCCATCATTAAACCAGCTGCGCCAGCGTGATCTAAATGCACATGTGTAACGATAATGTTTTTAACATCGTTTAAATCAATATGTAATTGTTGTAAGCCGTCTAAAATATACGGAAGAGAAGGGGCTGCACAAGTTTCAATTAAAGTAATATCGTCACCTAATAAAACATACGTACCTGTTCGTTCATTATGCTGTAAATCGAAATCATCAATAAGATATAGGTGAGAAGATAATTGCTCTACTTTTTTCATATTTACCACTCCTTATATACTGCATGTTTCTATTATACGCTAAAATAGAAAAAAGGCAGAAAACGAAAGCTCGTCTTCTGCCTTTTTGTAATATTATTATTTCGTTTGTTGTTTATTAATAGACATAATGAACAGTCCAACAATCCCGCCTACTAATGGAAGCATAATTTCTCCTGCTAAATTAAAGTAGGAGCTTAAGAATAAACCATTTACATCGATTACCCAGCCAGTAACATACAATAACATCATATATAGTACGAAATAAAACTCGCGATTTGAAATCGTTTCATGTTGTGCAGTTTTCATAATGGACACCATCCTTTTCTTTTATAATGGAATATAAACTGTCACATTTTGTTCACATTTCAATTGTAAAACTTTCCATCATAAAAGTCTAGTGGTATGTGTCGAATTTTGAATGGAAATAAAGCGCTATCATTATATCTTATAAGTACGTAATAAGAGTTGTATATTCACGAATATAGTATAGTATAAACATAGAATGATAATGAAGAGAGGGGCAAAGACAATGACAGTTTATGATTTTTCAGCTAAAACAATTACAGGTGAAGAAAAATCGTTAAAAGATTACGAAGGAAAAGCACTTCTTATTGTCAATGTAGCTAGCAAATGTGGTTTTACACCACAATATAAAGGATTACAAGAGGTGTATGATAAATATAAAGACCAGGGACTCGAAATACTCGGATTCCCTTGTAACCAATTCGGGGGACAAGAACCAGGTACAGAAGCGGATATTACTAGTTTTTGTGAATTAAACTACGGTGTAAACTTCCCAATGTTTGCAAAGGTTGATGTGAAAGGTGATAAGGCTCATCCTTTATATACATACATGACAGAACAGGCACCAGGTTTACTCGGTATGAAAGCAGTAAAATGGAATTTTACGAAGTTTTTAATCGGAAAAGACGGGAAAGTAGTAGGGCGTTTTGCGCCGCAGACGAAGCCGGTAGATTTAGAAGTTGAGATTGAGAAGGTACTTGGAGAATAATTAGGAGTTTCACTTTATTAAAAAACGTCTCAAAGAACAATGTAGTTCTTTGAGACGTTTTCTTTAAACTCACATTTTCAAGATTAAATAACTGTATCAAAGCCATCTGATTTAGGTAGAGAAGCTGCTTTTTTCATAAGCACTTCCCATAAGTGTACAGATTTCTTCCATTCTTCTGCAGCCTGCCCATGTTTATACATAGCGTTCTCATAACTGGCAGTAAGTTGTTGCATATCGGCCGAGTTGTAAAGTGTATCGATATGGAGAGCGTATTCTCGGAATGTTTGACTTTCACTCCGTGGTATGCCAATTCTCGCAAATTGTTTTAAAAGTGCACCGTAAGCTTTTTGATAAACAGCATCATTTTTTCGGTATTTATAGAAATGAATAATAAGAAATGTCATCCATTTCATTCTAGTGGTGAAGAGAATGTATCCTATAGTACTAATTAGTATCGTAGAGAGGAATACGTACCACCAAGAAAAACTAGTTTTAGAATTTGTGACCTTTTTAGTAGAAGCTTCTTCTGTATTTTCTATTAAACTTTTAAGTTTTGCTTCATTATTTCGTTGTTGTATTTGCTCGTTATTAGAATTATTTGCTTCGCTATTTTGTGAAATAGGAGCAGGCGTATTATTTATAAAATTATAGGGATTGGTAAATCCTTTTGTTGGTTCGAATGGAATCCATCCGTATCCTGGGAAATATACTTCGACCCAAGAGTGTGCGTTATCGTTCGTGATTGTATAAACATCCGCACCTTCTGCAGAGGCAAGCGTATTGTCAAGAGTTCCTTCTGTATAGCCTTTTATCCAGCGAGCAGGAATCCCGGCAGAACGAAGTAGTACAATCATAGACGTCGAAAAATTATTACAGTAGCCGCTTTTTGTATCGAAAAGGAATTGATCTACATAATCTTGGCTTTTGGCAGGGAATAAGACATTCGTTGATTCGTATGTAAAAGAGTTGTCTGTGAAGTAATTTTCAATAGCTAATACTTTATCATATCGGTTGTCTTTATCATTTGTAAGATTGACAGCCAAGTCTTTTACGCGCTGTGGTAATGACTCGGGAAGTTGTGTGTACTTTGTCATAAAATAAGGGTTTGTTTCTTGACCTTCATTTGTTTTTACAGCTTTCAAGTTTTCTATGGAAAACTCAGGGATCTCATATGTTACTTTATACGAATGTAAAGTAGTAGAAGAGTCTCCATTCATTGTATAAATTTTTTCTGAAAACGGGTCAACACTGTATGATACATCAGAAGAAGCCTCAACTGATACTAATCCTGCTGGATAGGTAAGGTGAGGGTAACTTTTTTGCATGGTAATTGTTGCCTCAGTCGTTTCCGTTTTTGTATTTTGTTCGTACCAGCTTACGACGTCGTTTTTATTTTTAAAAGAAATCTTTTTCGGATTTTCAGAAATTTCCCAGCCTTTTCCTGTATAGAAATCTTTTGTTTCTACTCTCCAATATTGTTTGTTTTGCGTTCGTGCTGTGAAAACAATTGTAGGATCCGCCTTAAAAGGACCACCTAATCGCGAGTCATCTAAACCATACCCAATTGTAGAAACTTTTTGTTCTTTACTTGCTTCAGATGTGTTGAATTTTAAAAAATCCATTGGGTTTGGCCATTGAGGGCCAAATTTTGGAGCAAAGTATGCGATGGTTGCTAATAATACAATAAATATTGTAAGTGGTCTAAGTAATTTTGAGATTTCCCTAGCATAATTTTGTAAGTGTTCACGCTCTTTTATTCGTTCTACTTGAAGAAGACTAAGCATAAAAAATCCGATGACAACAGTTCGAATAATAGCGTAGTTTGCATTGTATAAATGTAAGTTATGAAAAGTTGCGATATAAATAATAGTCAATACAAGAAATAGAAACCCACGTTTTTTATGAATAATCCAAAATGAAGTGAAAGAACTCAAAAACCAAAATGAGAGAAAAAATAAAACCGTCGGAAAAACTGGAGAAATATCTAGTAAATTCCCTTGGAAAAATAGGGAGGAATTTCGAGACATATCAGAAAAGAATGTTGTTAGCCAAGATGGATTTATAAAAGCATTTTTATAATATAGGGAATGAATGATAAATAGGACTGTGACAATTTTTATTGGAATCTGCCACCTCGTTTGAAAAAAAGAGAGAGCGAAGCAAATTCCTATAAATGTTACGAAAATATCTAATCTACCTACATTTGTAATACCTATAAGAGGTCTTAGCCATTCTAGTAAAAGAAGAAATACACATGCATGCATAAAGAATCTGTTCGTATCCCACTTGTATTTTGTTTGTAATGTTATCATTTGCTCACCTCAAAAAACACGTTTGTATACCGGTTTTCATAAACCGTGTTTACAAATATTTGTCGTTTTTTTAGAGTTTCTAGTATACTGATTTCTCGGTGTGAAAGTTGATTCGCTTTTTCTTTCACGACAAAAACCATACATTTTCTATTTTTTATAGCAGCACAATCAGCCGCCTTTTGAATATCGGGAGAAAGATTACTGGTCACGAGTATAACCGTGACGGGCTCATAAATTTTTCTTAGTTCCATGTCTACACTCTGGGAGAGCGGGAATACACTGTCTGCTTGCACTTTTGCTAAATGACAAAGGATTTGTTGTAACTGCGTATCTCCATTGTCTAAAGGGAAAATAGTTTGTTCTTTTCCGATAGACACGAATGATGCTGGTGAATTTTGTTTCAAGACAGCCCTTACGATAGAGGCAGTAAATGTGACGACTGATTCGAATAGAGGAGACTCGGTTCTGTCTATGAATATCATGACATTATGGCTGCGCTGTTGTTCAAACTCTTTTGTCATAATATTGTTTGTTCGTGCAGTTGCTTTCCAATCAATCCATGAAAAGCGATCACCAGGTTTATAGTCTCTGACACCGACAGAGATTGTAGAGTCTTTTGCTGAATTTATATTTGCTGAAAGCGCTCCTTGTTCGAAATGATTTTCCAATTGTCGATATGCTATATCTACATACTGGGGATAGACTAAAAATGTATCTGGAACTGAAAAAGTTACTTCTTTCTCTATCATGCCGAATAAATCGCCAGTTTTGACACGAACGCTTGAAAAAGTGTGCTCGCCTCTAGGGATTGTGTCAATAACATATTGAAACGAAATATTTCGTTTCAATCCTGGGAAGAGTACTACCTTATTCATCTTTGTTTGTTTACAACTTATAAATTGTGGTGGCAGTTCATCTTCTATAACTAAATAAAGTAAGGGAAAAGGAAATTTTCTTTTTATTGTAATCGTGCTTACAAATTGTTCTCCTACTACATATCCATTCTGGTTTGTTATTCGCTTTACTTCAGCGTCCCGTAAAGCGTAGAAGGGGAGTAGTAGCGAATAAAGAGCAATGGGAATTATGCTGTAAAACAAAAACCAACTGACAAACCCGCCTTGAAACATAGCGTACATAAATGTTAAGACTAGGCATAAAGGGAGTAGCAATAACTTCATAACGTGATATAGCGCTCGCAGCATTCGTTTCATCAAGGGTTCATCGTCCTTTGAGTAGGCACGGTAGTTCGTGCAACGATTTTTGCGATAACTTGTTCGCCAGTTATTCCTTCAAATTTTGCTTCCATTTTTAGAATGAGTCTATGTGCTAAAACATAAGGAGCTAAAAATTTAACATCGTCTGGAATAACATAATTCCTGCCATGGATAAATGCATAAGCTTGTGAAGCTTTCATTAAAGCAATCGAGCCACGTGGACTTGCACCTAACTGTATAGAACTGTACGTACGAGTCTGATTAACAAGCTTTACAATGTAATGCTTAATTGCTTTGTCCATACTTACTACCTGTACGCTTTGTTGTAAATAAAGTAAATCTTCTATTGTAGTAATGGTTTGTAATTGAGAGAGTGGATTTGTTTTTTCCATCCGGTTTAAAATTTCAAATTCTTCCTCTGGTGTAGGATATCCCATTTTTAGTTTCAATAAGAAACGATCGAGCTGAGCTTCTGGTAGAGAATATGTTCCTTCATATTCGACTGGATTTTGTGTAGCCATGACAAAGAACGGCTTTGGTAAAGGTCTTGTAATACCATCTATTGTAATATTGCCTTCTTCCATACATTCAAGTAAAGCAGATTGTGTCTTTGGAGATGTACGATTAATTTCATCAGCAAGTACAAAATTCCCCATAATTGGTCCAGGCTTGAACTCAAATTGGAGCTCTTTCGGATTATAAATAGAAACTCCTGTTACATCTGACGGCAATAAATCAGGTGTAAATTGAATTCGCTTATAATCAGCATCAATGGATTTAGAAAGAGCACGTACTAGCATTGTTTTCCCGACACCAGGAACATCTTCTAATAGCACATGACCTTCAGCTAAGAGAGCTGTCAAAGCTAAGATTGTTTCTTTTCGTTTTCCGACCATTATTTTTTCAATATTATTGATTATTTTTTCTACAGTGGGATGTAATGAATCAAGCTGGGGCATCGTAATCCTCCTAATGTTATTATCGTTTTCTAATCAATTTAGTGGACATATTTCTAATTCTATATGTAGATAGTAAAACTTCTACCTTTAATTCTGAGAATATTCAGATTATTTATTTCGATTACATCTAGTATAATTGTTTCCGTAACTAAGGGCAATACAGTAAATAATGATTTGTAGTTTTATGTAAAATAAGACTCGATATAAAATAATAACATTGGGAAAAATATTTTTACATACAATTTATACTCTTTTCCTTATGGCAGTTTTGAAATAATATCAAAACTCTTTTTCTTTTGCAAAATAGTCGATACCTCAAAATACCATTCTCCTAATAATTAAGATTAACCATAATCTTCACAACGGAACACAAGATTTTCTCACAAACTTATTTTCTACTGAATTTTTGACAATCTCTTGAACTGTGCGAAATGTCACATCTGTATTTTACAACCTCTCTTATAGTAAGGGTATGTAAGAGAGACGTATTAAAGGAGTGAACAGTATGAAGAAAAAAACTTCAGCACTAATGAGACGTTTAAAATATTTTTCACCAATAGATCGTTATAACGATAATCATACACAAGAAACATATGAAGATCGCGAATGGGAAAATGTGTACAGAAAGCGTTGGCAGCATGATAAAGTAATTCGTTCTACACACGGCGTGAACTGTACTGGTTCATGTAGCTGGAATATATATGTGAAAGATGGAATTGTAACTTGGGAAGGGCAGGAGCTTAACTATCCGACTACAGGTCCTGATATGCCAGATTTTGAACCGCGAGGATGCCCACGTGGAGCAAGTTTTTCTTGGTACATTTATAGTCCACTTCGTGTGAAATACCCGTATGTACGTGGTGTTCTTTGGAATATGTGGCAAGAAGAATTGCAAAATAACGAGTCACCATTAGAGGCTTGGAAAAGCATTGTGGAAAACCGTGAAAAGGCACGTACGTATAAGCAGGCGCGTGGTAAAGGGGGATTCATTCGTGCGAATTGGGATGAAGTGTTACAACTCGTTTCAGCTTCATTACTGTACACAGTAATGAAATACGGTCCAGACCGAAATGTTGGCTTTTCACCAATTCCAGCTATGTCGATGCTAAGTCATGCTGCTGGTAGTCGCTTTATGCAACTTATGGGTGGACCGATGCTTAGCTTCTATGATTGGTATGCGGATTTACCACCAGCTTCTCCTCAAATTTGGGGTGATCAAACAGATGTACCAGAAAGTAGTGACTGGTATAACTCTGGTTACATTATGACATGGGGTTCAAATGTACCAATGACGAGAACACCAGATGCACACTTTTTAGCAGAGGTTCGATATAAAGGAACGAAAGTTGTTTCTGTCAGTCCTGATTTCGCTGAATCAACAAAGTTTGCGGATGATTGGATTAGTGTGAAACAAGGTACAGACGGTGCACTTGCGATGGCAATGGGGCACGTAATCTTACAAGAATTTTACGTAGATAATCAAGTGGAATATTTCACAAAGTATGCGAAGCAATATACTGATTTTCCTTTCTTTGTCACATTGAAACAAAAAGGAGATCAATTCGTTGCTGATCGGTTCTTAAATGCTTCTGATATTGGACGAGAAACGAAGTTAGGGGAATGGAAACCTGTTCTTTGGAACGAGAATACGAATGATTTTGCAACACCTCACGGCACAATGGGGTCACGTTGGGATAATGAAAAGAAATGGAACTTGCGTTTAGAAGATGAAGAAACAGGTGAAAAGATTGATCCACGTCTTTCTTTACTTGGAATGGAAGAAGCGATTGGAACTGTACAAATTCCGTACTTCTCTGATGATGGAAACAAAGTATTAGAACGTACGATTCCAGTGAAAAAGGTTATGACAGAAGAGGGCGAAATGTTCGTTACAACTGTATACGACTTAACGTTAGCAAATTACGGTGTGAACAGAGGGCTTGGCGGACAAGAACCGAAAGACTTCAATGATGATATACCGTTTACACCTGCATGGCAAGAGAAAATGACAGGAGTAAAACGTGAGCTTATTATTCAAATCGCTCGTGAGTTCGCACAAAATGCTGTTGATACGAATGGTCGCTCAATGATAATTGTTGGAGCAGGTATTAACCATTGGTTTAACTCTGATACGATTTATCGCGCCGTTTTAAATCTTGTTCTTCTCGTTGGAGCACAAGGTGTAAACGGCGGTGGTTGGGCTCATTATGTTGGTCAAGAAAAATTAAGACCAGCAGAAGGATGGCAAACAATCGCGATGGCAAAAGATTGGCAAGGGCCGCCAAAATTACAAAACGGTACGTCTTTCTTCTATTTCGTAACAGATCAATGGCGTTATGAAGATACACCTGTTGGACATTTAGCATCTCCAGTTGAAGGCAACTCTCGTTATCAACATCACGGTGATTACAACGTATTAGCTGCACGACTTGGCTGGTTACCTTCTTATCCAACATTCGAGAAAAATGGAATTGAATTATATAAAGAGGCTGTTGCTGCTGGTGCAACAAAGCAAGAAGAAATCGGAAAATATGTTGCACAAAAATTAAAAGAAAAAGAACTGAAATTTGCGATTGAAGATCCAGATAACAAAAACAACTTCCCGCGCAACTTATTCGTATGGCGTGCGAATTTAATTTCGAGTTCTGGTAAAGGACATGAATATTTCTTAAAACATTTATTAGGTACAACAAACGGGTTAATGAATGACGACAGTGATTCATTACGACCAGAAGAAATAAAGTGGCATGAAGAAGCGCCAGAAGGAAAGCTTGATTTACTCATTAATTTAGATTTCCGTATGGCTGGAACAGCACTGTATTCTGATATCGTCTTACCTGCTTCAACTTGGTACGAAAAACACGATTTGAGCAGTACAGATATGCATCCATTTGTACATCCATTTAATCCGGCAATCGGTTCACCGTGGGAAGCGCGCTCTGACTGGGATATTTTCACTTCACTTTCTAAAGCTGTGTCAGATTTAGCGAAGAAAATTGATCTTGAACCAATGAAAGAAGTTGTTGCAACACCACTTCTTCATGATACACCGCAAGAATTAGCGCAACCACTTGGCAAGATTAAAGATTGGAGTAAAGGTGAATGTGAACCAATCCCGGGTAAAACGATGCCACAAATTCACGTTGTTGAAAGGGATTATAAAACGATTTATGACAAAATGACTGCGCTTGGACCGAATGTCGGAAAACAACCGATTGGTACGAAAGGGATCTCTTGGTCTGCGGAAAAAGAATATGAGCAATTAAAGAGCAAATTAGGAGTTGTTCGAACGGATTCTATCGCGAAAGATTGCCCAGACATAAAAGAAGCAATCAATGCTGCTGAAGCGGTATTAACACTATCTTCTACAACAAACGGTCATATGGCAGTAAAAGCATGGGAAGCACTTGAAAAACAAACAGATCTAAAATTACGTGATTTAGCAGAAGAACGTGAAGAGGAATGCTTCACATTCGAACAAATTACAGCACAGCCGAAAACAGTAATTACTTCTCCAGCATTTACAGGTTCAGAAAAAGGTGGACGCCGTTACTCACCGTTTACAACAAATGTGGAACGTCTTATCCCTTGGAGAACGATAACTGGTCGACAATCTTTCTACTTAGACCATGACATGATGAAAGAATTTGGTGAAACGATGGCAACATTTAAACCAATTCTGCAACATAAACCGTTCCGTAAATCACGGCCCGAAGTAGAAGGGAAAGAGATTACACTAAACTATTTAACACCGCATAATAAGTGGTCGATTCATAGTATGTACTTCGATTCATTACCGATGTTAACGCTATTTAGAGGTGGTCCAACTGTTTGGATGAATAAAGAGGACGCTGCTGAAGCGGGTGTTGCAGATAATGATTGGATTGAGTGCTTTAATCGTAACGGTGTTGTTGTAGCGCGTGCTGTTGTAACGCATCGTATACCGAGAGGAATGGCATTTATGCACCATGCGCAAGATCGTCACATTAACGTACCTGGTACGAAATTAACAAGTAACCGCGGGGGAACGCATAATAGTCCAACTCGAATTCACGTAAAACCGACACATATGATTGGTGGATACGGTCAATTAAGTTATGGATTTAACTATTATGGTCCGACTGGGAACCAGCGCGATTTAAACGTTGTAATTCGCAAACTGAAGGAGGTAGATTGGCTTGAAGATTAAAGCACAAGTCGGAATGGTAATGAACCTAGATAAATGCATCGGCTGCCATACTTGTAGCGTAACGTGCAAAAACACCTGGACAAATCGTCCAGGTGCTGAATATATGTATTTCAATAACGTAGAAACAAAACCTGGAATTGGTTATCCGAAACAATGGGAAGATCAGGATAAATATAAAGGCGGCTGGGAATTGAAAAATGGTGAAATTCAGCTGAAATCTGGTTCGAAAATGAAGCGTCTTATGAACATTTTCCACAATCCAGATCAACCAACAATTGATGATTACTTTGAACCTTGGAATTATGATTATGAAACATTAACAAATAGCCCACAGCGTAAGCATCAACCAGTTGCTCGTCCGAAATCAGCAATTACAGGCGAATTTATCGACAAAATTGAATGGGGTCCAAACTGGGAGGACGATTTAGCAGGCGGACATATAACAGGATTGCAAGATCCGAACGTAAAGAAAATGGAAGAAGAAATTAAAACTGATTTTGAAAACGTCTTTATGATGTATTTACCACGCATATGCGAACATTGTATGAATCCATCGTGCGTATCATCTTGTCCATCTGGTGCAATGTATAAACGTGAAGAAGACGGGATTGTACTTGTGGATCAAAATGCATGTCGTGCTTGGAGATTCTGCGTATCATCTTGCCCATATAAAAAAGTGTATTTTAACTGGCAAACGAATAAAGCTGAAAAATGTACAATGTGCTTTCCACGTATTGAAGCTGGTATGCCAACAATTTGTTCAGAAACATGTGTAGGACGTATCAGGTATATTGGGGTAATGCTATATGACGCTGATAAAGTAAAAGAAGCAGCTTCTGTTGAAGACGAAAAAGATTTATATGAATCTCAGCTTACTGTTTTCCTAGATCCAAATGATCCAGAAATAGCAGCTGAGGCGAAAAAACAAGGCATTCCTGAAGAATGGATTAAAGCGGCACAACAGTCACCAATCTATAAAATGATTATCGATTGGAAAATTGCTCTGCCTCTTCATCCAGAGTATCGTACAATGCCGATGGTTTGGTATATTCCGCCGCTTAGCCCAATTATGAATATGGTGGAAGGGAAAGGCAGTAACTGGCAAGCAGAAGAGATTTTCCCTGCTATCGATAATATGCGTATTCCAATTCAATATTTAGCGAATTTACTCACTGCAGGAGATGAATCACACATTCGTCTTACATTAAAGAAAATGGCTGTTATGCGAACGCATATGAGAGCGCTGCAAATTAATAAAGAGCCAAATGAAGCTGTATTAAAAGAACTTGGTTTAACAAAACAGGATGTAGAAGATATGTATCGTCTTCTTGCTATTGCGAAATATAAAGATCGCTTCGTCATTCCAGGCACTCACCGTGAACAAGTGGCAGATTTATATAGCGAACAAGGAAGCTGTGGTTTATCATTCGCAGGTGGTCCAGGCTCTTGTATGACAATTTCTTAAATAAAGGAGGCAGAAAATGATGAAACAAAGTTTACAAACTGCTTTTTCTTGTTCTTCTTTTCTTCTCTCCTATCCTGAACTAGGGTGGAGAGAAGCTGTAACTGAATTGCAAGAAGAGATTGAAACGATAGAAAAGGAAGAAGTTAAAGCATCACTTACAGCCTTTATAAAACAAGCGCTAAATAAAACGAATGATCAACTCATTGATAGTTACGTATATACATTCGATTTTGGTAAGAAAACAAATATGTATCTTACTTATATGAACACTGGTGAACAAAGAGAAAGAGGTATTGAATTACTGGAGTTAAAACAGCATTATAAAAAATCTGGTTTTGAAGTAACAGATAAAGAACTACCTGATTATTTACCGCTATTGCTTGAGTTTTTTGCAAATGCAAATGAGATAGACAGTGAACCAATTATGAGTAAATACAAGGAGAACATCCAAGCATTACACGTTCAGTTAAAAGAAGCAGGTAGTATGTATGAACCAATTCTTGCGGCTGTTCTACTCGCTATCGATACATGGGGTGTACAGACAAATTAGAAAGGAGAGTTGTTAAAATGATGGATCAATTTCTATGGGTATTGTTTCCCTATATCATTTTTGCAATCTTTATCGGTGGACATATTTTTAGATACAACTATGATCAATTTGGATGGACATCAAAATCTAGTGAACTATTAGAAAAGAAAATGCTCCGAATCGGAAGTCTATTATTCCACTTTGGGATTATGTTCGTAATTGGCGGTCATGTTATGGGGATTTTAATTCCAGAAGCTGTATACCGTTCAATAGGTATTTCTGAGCATATGTATCATGTAATAGCAATTAGTTTTGGGCTTCCGGCAGGTGTTGCTTCTATCATCGGTTTAATTATATTAACGTACCGCCGCGTAACTGTAAAACGTATCATTGCAACGAGTACAAAGGGAGATTATATTGCGCTTATTTTATTACTTATCGTAATGCTAGCAGGACTTTCTTCAACATTTTTAAATATCGATTCAAAAGGATTTGATTATCGTACAACAATTGGCCCTTGGTTCCGAAGTCTCTTTATTTTCCAACCGAAAGTTGAATATATGATGGAAGTACCAGTATGGTTTAAAATTCATATTCTTGCAGGGATGGGTTTATTCGCAGTATGGCCATTTACAAGACTAGTACATGTATTTAGTGCCCCAATTAAATATGTAAGCCGTAGTTATGTAATTTACAGAAGACGTATTCCTAATGAGTTGAAAAAATAATACTGCTGTAAACGGATAGGAGCTAATGGTTAAAACGAAACGAGTTCTAATATGGAAGGCCTCGTTTTTGTTTACATAGGGAATAACCGTTAATAAATAGCTTAAATTGAAAAAAGATTAGCATCTAAATAAGATGCTAATCAATGCTACAAACAGAAGCAGAGCAATCTTCACAAGCAATTTCACATTTTAAAAATTGTAAATCGTGGATTGTAATCTTTCCTTTATGAATTGAAATTGTACCTTGCTTTTTTAATTCATTTAACATTCGATTTACACTTTCACGTGAAGTTGCACAGAAATTAGCAAGTTCTTGATTTGTTAATGGTAAATCGATGAGAATCCCATTTTCTTTTAATATACCGTAACTATTTGTCATTCGTATAAGGGTAGAATACAGGGCACCTTTTTTGCCGTGTAATACTAAATCTCGGAACTTCGTTTGCATTCTTCTTAAATGTTCACTAATCCATTTCATAAATTCAAATACGAGTGCAGGTTTTTGGAGTAATGCTTTTTCTAACGCTTCACGCTTTATAACGCCTACTTCCACATCCTCAAGACATTTTGAATTTAATAAGTATTTCGCATTGTCCGTGAACAATGTTAATTCTCCAATAATGTCATATTCTGAACAAATTCGAAGTGTTAATTCTTGTCCGTCAGCACTTAGTTTACTAATTTGTACTTTTCCTGAGTGGATGATATAGAGCTCTGTTGCCTCCATACCTTCTTGAAAAATAAAACTACCTTTTTTTATCTGCATTTTATATTCAACAGATGCAAGTAATTCTTTTAAATCTTGAGATAATGTCATACTGTTTGCCACAGTGATCACCTTTCTTCTTATAAGCAATACATTTCCTATTTTGAGTGTAAATATGATGAAAATGCAAGAGCTATTTTAAAAATAAATTGAAATTTCAATGACCGTAAGGGGAAGAGATTTTCAGTTTTTAGTTTGAAAAATTCAATACACAAAGTAGATGAGATTAAAGATGTGAACAAAATTCGAACGGATTTGTGAAAAATTTTTGAATGGGGAAAGTAATGTGAGAAAAGTCACATTGAATATGTAGCTTCTTTTTTATAATAAAGGCAAATAAAAAAACGAAAGCTTACTAAGGATTGCAGCAGAAAAGAAGGGATATAGATGCACGAGAACATAAAAGATTCTTTAAAGCGGCCACTTCAAGATTTACGTATTTCAGTTATTGATCGTTGTAATTTTAGGTGTACATACTGTATGCCTGCAGAAGTGTTCGGACCTGATTACGCTTTTTTAAAGGAAGAGCTTTTATTAACGTTCGATGAAATAGAAAGGTTAGCGAGATTATTTATAAGTATGGGAGTTAATAAAATTAGGCTTACTGGCGGTGAACCTTTATTGCGTAAAGACTTATCGACGTTAATTGCAAGACTTACAAATCTAGAAGGCTTACAAGATATTGGACTCACAACAAACGGAATTCATTTAGCAAAACAAGCTAAGGCGCTAAAAGACGCAGGATTAAAGCGAGTAAATATTAGTTTAGATGCAATAGAGGATCATGTCTTCCAAAAAATTAATGGAAGAAATATAAGTACGAAACCTGTATTGAAAGGAGTTCAAGCAGCGAAGGCAGCTGGATTAGAAGTAAAGGTAAATATGGTCGTAAAAAAAGGGATGAATGATAGTCAAATTCTTCCTATGGCTCAGTATTTTAAAGAACAAGAAATACAGTTACGTTTCATTGAGTTTATGGATGTAGGCAGTACGAACGGATGGAACTTTGAACAAGTCGTTACGAAGGAACAATTAATAGAAAAAATTAATCGTGTATATCCAATTGAACTTGTTAAACCTCGTTACTTTGGAGAAGTTGCGAAATTGTATCGATATGTAGGAAGCGATGCCGAAGTTGGATTTATTACTTCAGTCTCTGATTCATTCTGTTCTTTTTGTACGAGAGCCCGTATTTCGGCAGACGGCAAGTTTTATACATGCTTATTTGGAGAAAAAGGAACGGATTTGCGAACGCTTCTTAGAGAAAATATTTCGGATGCCTCACTACTAAAAATTCTCCAACATACATGGCGATATAGAACAGATCGATATTCAGATGAAAGAACGGTGGAAAGTACAAATAAACGTCAAAAAGTTGAAATGTCGTATATTGGCGGGTAGTGAAAGGAGGATTCCTTATGCAAGAGCGATATTCAAGGCAAGTGTTGTTTTCTAGAATTGGTGAAATGGGACAAAGAAAAATAAGAAAGAAACATGTGCTCCTAATCGGTGCGGGTGCACTAGGAGCTGCGAATGCGGAAGCACTCGTTAGGATGGGAATTGGGAAATTGACAATTGCCGATCGTGACTATGTCGAATGGAGTAATTTACAGCGGCAACAGTTATATACAGAAGAAGATGCAAAACAATGCAAACCAAAAGCAATTGCAGCGGCAGAACATGTAAGAAAGATTAATTCTGAGGTGGAAATTGTACCAGTTGTAACGGATGTCACAATGAAAGAAATGGAAGAGTTAACGAAAGAAGTGGATCTCATATTAGATGCGACTGACAATTTTGATACGCGTCTACTTATAAATGATATTTCACAAAAAGAAAATATACCTTGGGTATACGGTGGATGCATTGGAAGTTACGGTGTAACGTACACAATTCTTCCAGGAAAAACACCATGTTTTCGATGCTTAATGGATCAACCTATGGGCGGTGCAACATGTGATACAGCGGGAGTTATTCAGCCAGCTGTACAGGTGGTTGTTGCTCACCAAGTGACAGAAGCAATGAAAATATTGGTGGATGATTTCGAGGCGCTAAGAGGAACAATGTTATCATTTGATATTTGGAACAATCAATTTCTCTCATTAAAAGTAAATAAACAGAAAAAAAGTACATGTCCATCTTGCGGAAATACACGTACGTATCCAAGTTTAACATTTGAAGCGCAGATGAAAACGGAAGTATTATGCGGACGGAATACAGTCCAAATCCGTCCAGGAATAAAGAGAGTTCTAAATTTAAACGAAATCAAAAAAAGATTACAAAAAATTGTACATGTCCAAAAAACGCCGTACTTACTAGCATTTCTAATTGATGAATATCGTTTCGTTTTATTTACAGACGGTAGGGCATTTATTCATGGGACAAATGATGTGAAAATAGCAAAACGATTGTACGCAAAATATATAGGCTGAATAGAAAGTGAGTTTCACTTTCCAAAAACGAGGTGAAAAAGAATGGTATTAAAACGTAATCCAATTCCAGTGGCAGAAGCAGTTGCACGAGTAATGGAATATGCTTATCAGGGTGAAATAGAAGAGGTTTCTCTTATAGAAAGCTACGGTAGAACGCTTGGAAAAGATGTTATTGCAGATCATGATGTCCCGCATTTTGATCGCTCTCCGTACGACGGGTTTGCGATTCGAGCAGAAGATACGAAAGAAGCAAGTAGTAGTAACCCTATTCAGTTTGAAGTGATTGGTGAAATTGGAGCAGGGGTTGTTTTTACAGAAGAAGTGAAAGCATTTCAAGCTGTTCGTATTATGACAGGAGCCGCAATTCCGAGAGGGTGTAATGCGGTTGTTATGTTAGAACTAACGGAAGGATTTGAAGAAAACGAAAAGATTTATATGGTATTAAAACGCTCTTTCTCTTCTGGCGATAACATTTCTTTTAAAGGAGAAGATGTAAACCAAAATAGCATTCTTGTGAAAAAAGGGACTGTTATTAATCCTGGAGTAGCAGCGCTTCTTGCTACGTTTGGTTATAGTTCCGTACATGTTATAAAACAGCCGGTTATTGGAATTGTAACGACAGGAAGCGAACTGCTTGAAGTACATGAACAATTAAAGCCAGGGAAGATTCGAAATAGTAACTCTTATATGATTGCTGCTCAAATTGAACGAGCCGGCGGAGTTGTACAGTATTATGGGCAATTCGCTGACGATTTAGAGACGTGTTATAACACTGTAAAAAAAGCGATGAAAGAAGTCGATATTTTAATTACAACTGGTGGCGTTTCAGTAGGGGACTATGATTATTTACCGGCTATTTATGAGAAATTACAAGCAAATGTACTTTTCAACAAAATAGCGATGCGACCAGGAAGTGTGACAACTGTAGCTGAGGTAGAAGGAAAACTACTATTTGGTTTATCTGGTAATCCTTCAGCTTGTTATGTCGGGTGTGAATTATATGTTCGACCAGTCATTGGAACATACTTGCATAGGAAAGATCCACACGTATATCGTACAGAGGCAATTTTACAGAAAGACTTCCCGAAAGCAAATCCGTTTACTCGATTTGTAAGAGGGCGAGTAGAAATTATAGATGGTCAATTACAAGTTACACCAGTTGGCTTAGATAAATCTAGCGCAATTTCTTCACTTGCAGAAGCGAATGCATTTATCGTTTTACCAGGGGGAACGAGAGGATTTGAAGCTGGAATTACTGTTTCGGTACTGTTATTAGAATCAAACAACGGAAGTGAGTGGCCGTGGGAAGAACCACTTCGATCATACAAATAATAGAAAAATAGATTACTAACTTATACAAAGATAAGAGGTGCAAAATGATACAAACGTATTATGAAGTAATTGATACACCTATTTCAATTGAGGAGGTTACAAACAAAGTAATTCGTCGTGAGTGTGGTGCAGTTACTACTTTTATTGGTACTGTTAGAGAATTTACGAAAGGGCGTCGTACGCTACATTTAGAGTATGTAGCTTATAAGACAATGGCGGAGAAACAGCTTGAGAGAATTAGCATTGAAGTAGGAGAGAAGTGGCCGGGGACATATGTCGCTATTACACATCGCATTGGTACATTACAAATTTCTGATCTTGCTGTCGTTGTCGCTGTGTCTACACCACATCGGAAAGCGGCCTATGAGGCGAATGAATATATTATGGAGCGTATAAAACAAATTGTTCCTATTTGGAAAAAAGAGTTTTGGGAAGATGGAGAGTCGTGGATAGGTGATCAGTTAGAGAAAACAGCATATGGTAATGGCGAGCCTGGAAAGGAGATGAGAATATGATTGAAGTACTATTATTTGCACATTTGCAAGAAGGAGCAAGTAAGCCGGCTTTGTATATAGACTATGAAAATATTATGGTTGCGGAATTAAAGGAAGTCCTCACTAAGAAATACAACATAGCAATTTCAAACGAGATTATGGTCGCGATAAATGAAGAATACGCAAATGAGGATGACATCATCCAAATTGGTGATGTCGTAGCAATGATTCCGCCAGTAAGTGGTGGTTGATTCTTTTCAGCCTAATGATGTTAGGACGTGATTGGGCTGGAGAGAATGAATTTAACTATGCATACATAGGAGGGAACAGGATGAAAAGTCCTAATTTTCAATTAAGTTTACAAACTTCTAATCTAATTATCGGTTTTATGGTATGGGTCATTTTATCATCATTAATGCCTTATATTAAAGCGGATATTCCATTAACTGCGGGACAAATTTCTATGGTCACAGCAGTACCTGTTATTTTAGGCTCTGTTCTTCGCATTCCAATTGGTTATTGGACAAATCGTTTCGGAGCAAGAAAATTATTCTATATTAGTTTTATTCTATTATTATTTCCTGTCTTTTATATTAGTGTTGCTAATTCTATGATGGATTTAATTATTGGTGGATTATTTGTAGGAATTGGTGGAGCTGTATTCTCTGTAGGAGTAACCTCTTTACCAAAATACTTTCCGAAAGAGAGTCACGGTTTTGTAAATGGTATTTACGGTGTCGGTAACGCCGGAACAGCAATTACTTCGTTTTTAGCACCTGTCATTGCAACTTCAGTTGGCTGGAGAACGACAGTACAATGTTATTTAGTTTTACTTGCAGCGTTTGCACTTATGAACTTTTTATTAGGTGATCGTAAAGAGAAAAAAGTGAGTACACCACTAATGGAACAAATAAAAGGTGTATATAAAAATGAGAAACTTTGGTTTTTATGTATCTTTTACTTTTTAACTTTCGGATCATTTGTCGCATTTACCGTATACTTACCAAACTTTTTAGTATCTCATTTCGGATTAGAGAAAGTAGATGCAGGTATGCGGACAGCCGGATTCATCGTACTCGCAACAATTATGCGTCCGATTGGTGGTTGGCTCGGTGATAAGTTTAATCCATTTAAAATATTAATCTTCGTATTTATCGGTTTAACACTATCAGGTATTATTTTATCATTTATGCCTAGTATGAACGTGTATACATTTGGTTGCTTACTAGTAGCATTTTGTGCAGGGATTGGTAATGGTACAATCTTCAAACTCGTTCCAATGTATTTCTCAGAACAAGCTGGTATTGTAAATGGTCTCGTATCAGCTTTAGGTGGACTAGGAGGATTCTTCCCACCGCTAATTTTAACATTACTATTCCAATTAACAGGTCATTATGCAATTGGATTTATGGCACTATCAGAAGTCGCACTTGCTTGTTTAATCATTACAGTATGGATGTATAGCCAAGAGAAATTGTTAGTGATGTTAAAGAATCATTAATAAGGAAAAAGAACCATCCCAAAGTATATTGGGATGGTTCTTTTAGTAATAGGCTTCAACATGTTTTTATTGATATCTCAATAAACGCTTGTTTTCTATAAGAATGTGCTTTTAAAATGAAAAACAGAAGGCTTATGGAATTTTATTTTAAAATATAGAAGTCAAAAGTTATTCAATTAAAGGGCAGATTAGTGAAGGAAATCTTAAATATATTCTAAAGATCGAACTCATTTTTAGAATGCAAATATTTAATTGGATCGGGGTGTTTAGATGAAAAAGTTATATAAGTCCACTCAAGATAAACAAGTATCAGGTGTGTTAGGTGGCTTAAGCGACAAGTATGGGATTGATGTAAGTATTCTTCGCATAGTAACTGCAGTATCAGATTTTTTTAGGGCCAAATTTTTTGGTAAGGCTAACGGATATTGTGAAAAAAGTACTACACTAAAGAATACAGTTCAGTTCGATAAGATAAAATTATGAATTTGTATAAATAATCCATAATTTTCTTTATGAGTTATATTTGATATGTTAAAGAAAAGAGAGGGGAGGGAAATGAAATAAGAATTTTTGATGAGCATTTTCATATTATCGATTTCAGTTTTCTGATTATTGAGACTAAGGGTGTTTTCCGATGAATGAAATGTGTCCACATTTAGTAAAGCGTTTAATCCAACTAAAATATATTTAGAATGAGGTTTTAAATGTTTGTATTTATTATATTAGACGTAATATTACCGATATTAATATTGATGCTAATTGGTGCAATCTTACAAAGAAAGTTCCAATTTAACTTAAAGCAGCTATCTACACTTATTACTTATTGCTTAATGCCAGCGGCTGTATTTGTGAATATATATGATATTCGTATAGAAACAGGTTTTTTGCTCCAGATAATATACTATTTAATGCTTTATAGTCTGAGTCTGATCATAGTAAGTCATTTCATTTCAAAAATATTGAAGTTAGAAAAAGGAGAAAGTGCAGCTCTAAAAAATAGCATTTCGTTAATGAATTCCGGTAATTATGGGTTACCAGTAAGTCAATTGATTTTCAGTCACAATCCAGTGGGGGTTTCCATTCAAATTTTTATTGTTATTTTCCAGAATCTTTTAACTTATTCATATGGGATATATAACTTACTATCAGCAACAAAAACAATCGGAGGTATTATTCGATCATTTCTAAGACTGCCTGTATTTCATGCGCTCGTATTAGGGGTTCTCTTTCAATCTTTTAAAATTCAAATACCTAATTCTATCTTGCTACCTCTTAATCAGCTTGCGAATGGTTTTGTTGCAATAGCACTCATATTGCTAGGGGCACAATTATCTAACATTAAACTTAATTTTTTCCATCGAGTCATAACATGGGCTTTAATTGGAAGGTTACTGATGGGACCATTATTAGCACTTGTCGTAATATACATACTAAACATCGATGGTATTGTTGCACAATCATTATTTATTGCAAGTTCTTTTCCTACTTCAAGAAATACATCAACCATTGCTATGGAATATCAAATAGAGCCTGAATTACATGCACAAATCGTTTTATTTTCAACACTTTTCAGCATTATTACAGTAACTGTCGTTATTTATTTGTCATATATTTTGTTTTGAATATACGTGTTAAAACGAATAGATTTGAGGCGGTAAATGATGGCGGAAATCCCATAAATATGAGAAGAAAACAGTCTATGATATATTGGGTATCGTTTACAATTGTACCATGTCTGATAATCAAGTAGCTTAATTCAAAAAAAGGAAACTCGTTGCGGGTGATTTCGTATGAAAATCTTTAAAGCATCTACATATAGACTTGCGAAAAAAGATACAATTTCGCTTATAATTGACGTTACATGAGCTTAGTTTGATAGCGGTGGGGTGGGAGTGTCAAGTAAGAATTTTTTCTTTATTGATTTTATGCGGTTTTTTCGCAAAATTGTAACTAAGGGGGATTCCAAGTTGAGTAAACAGAATATCAGCACAACAGTTTCAGGAGATATAATTGTTACCCATCTAGTTGGCAATATAAAAACAGATGATGTGTATGAATGGTTTAATGGTTTTGAGCAGGTTTGTCAGCAATTCATTTCTGAAGGGCGGAAATACAAATTGTTGGTGGATAGAAAAGGATACACGCCAAATCATTTTTCTGTTCAAAAAGTATGGAAAGAGAAGTTCTTCAATGAAATCATTTTGAATCACAGTAAGGCAATTGCATTTCTCCTTGAAGAGGGGGAGATAATGGATTATTTACAACAATCTAATACGAAAGAATCTGTGAGATTTTTTGATGATTATGAACAAGCGCTAATTTGGTTGAATGAATATCCAATATAAAACCTGTATTGAAGCAGTTGCTCTCAAGCAACTGCTTTTTTGTCCGTAATTGTTGCCGTTATTTTTCTTCACAGATTCTTGTCCAATTGTTTGTCTGATCCTAAAAAACGAAACTAAAGCAAAAAGAACAAACGTCCCCTAAAAAACGTTTGTCCAAAGGTAATTACTATTTTAACTAAGAAATAGATTACAATTTATGTGTACGAGAAATCTTTTTTATAAGTTTAGGCAATATAGATGTTAGTTCTTGCTTCAAACGCTTCGTAAATGATGGATCTTTACCAGAAGTTGAAATAGTGACAACATATTCATTATTTCTTATAACGCCAGGTGTGTGAAAAGATGATTCTGTACCATCACTTACAACGTTAACCCACTGGAAATCATGAGCGGCCTGTTTGACCATCATATTTACAGCGTGTTGATTTGTAGCTGCATAAATAAGGTGAGCATCTTTAATATCATCATTACTAAAAGCTTTTTGCTTCCAAGTAATATAAGAAAGTTCCTTCATTTCCTCGCAAATTTCTGGGCTGACAACAGTGACGAAAGCGCCTGTATCTTTTAATCCAGACGCTTTTCGATATGAAATTTTACCTCCACCAATGATAACAACGACTTTATTTTGTAGATTAAACATAAGAGGGTACATGTTATACATATATGCATTCCTCCATTCGTTCTAACAATGTTAGTTTCATATATGTATCAAACTGAAGACAGTTACAAGTCGTAACATGGTTATATTTTTTTGTATGCAATTCAATTTTTTGAAGTAATAATCCGGTAAAGAGAAGGTACGGCATGACATATACATGGGACGCAGTCGATGTTATATCCTTGAGCTCAACAGCGAAAGAGGGAGTTCCTTTCGTTAAAAAGGAACAGGATACTGGCATACCAAGTTTTCGTTCGACAGCTGCTCCGATTAGT
Source organism: Bacillus cereus group sp. BfR-BA-01356 (assembly GCF_022663635.1). Taxonomy (NCBI): domain Bacteria; kingdom Bacillati; phylum Bacillota; class Bacilli; order Caryophanales; family Bacillaceae; genus Bacillus; species Bacillus cereus group sp. BfR-BA-01356. The sequence goes on from NZ_JAKUFX010000004.1 coordinate 105,590, forward strand.
TGTAATTCATGTATCGGTTGTGTATCACTACTGCCTCGTCCTACGAGTAAAATACTACTATTTTGCATTGGCATAGCTTCACGTATTCTTTTCACTACAAGTTCCACCATATGTGGATGTGTACTAAAAGGAGGTACAACTGAAAATGTTATTTGTGGATATTTCTTTTGTAGTTGTTCTATTTCAAAAGGAATATCACGTTTATAGTGAGCTGCTGCAAATAATAAAACAGGTACAATCATTATTTCAGTTACTCCCTCTATTATCGTTTCTGTAACTGCATCCGAAATAGTAGGTGTCGTTAGTTCTAGAAAAGCTATTTTTTGAATTCTTTCGTTTCGCTCTTTCATAACAGATTGAATAAATTGAATGAATTGTTCATTACCTTCTTGTAGCCGGCTCCCATGTCCAACATATACAATTCCTTTCATTGTCTCACCATGTCTTTCTTCATAAGAGTTTCTTGTAATTGATGATCTACGTTATGAAACCCAACTTTATTTGCATAGTGTAAAGTTGGAACGTCGGTATACGAGAATGGGAGAGTAAGAATATTGATAAAGCCAAGGCGTTTTATTTCTGCTAGAAACGTATCAATAGAAGCACGACCTTCAAATACAATGCTATCCCATGAGAATTCAGAAAGAATACGTGAATGAATTTCATCGAAGCGATGATCAATTGTGTACTCATGAGTCATCATATAGGAACCAGCACCAATTTTTTCTTGAATAACAGCAATTCGGTTAATGTTTCGTCCTAAATAAATCGTTGAATTCGAAGAAAATTGCGCAGGTTTACTGAACAATCCATATTGCATGAGCTTTTCTTGAATAGAAAGGTTCATATACTGAAGTTCTGCCTGTAAGGAACGAATATCTTTATGATATTTACTGCATGATTGCATTAAGATGTCTACACTGTCAGCGGAACAAAATACAAGACGATCAACGTTAAAAATCTTATTGATTTGTTCAGAGGTTAATGTGTATTCTTTCTTTTTGAAAGTTGGAATTTGATATATTTCTGCACCGGACTCTTGTAACTTTTGCTTTATTGCGTTTTTTTTATTTGTTGCAGCTGCAAATAAAATTTTCTTGCCGTGCAATGGTTTACGTTCTTTCCAAGAGATTTGACTCCGCAAAGTAACAACATCACCAACAATTGTCATAGAAGGATTAGAAATATTTTCGTTTTTGACAATAGAAACAATGGTAGACAGTGTCCCTGTGACAACGCGCTGTTTACCAGTTGTACCCCATTCAATGACTGCTACTGGCGTATCTTCTTTTTTTCCTGCTTGTAGTAAGTTTTTACAAATTATAGGTAAGTTTTTTATACCCATGTAGTAGGCAATCGTGTCGCTATTGTGAGATGAATTATATTTTCCATGATTGGTTAAGGGACCTTTTGCATGTCCGGTTAATAAAGTGACACTATTACTGTAGTCACGGTGAGTGAGGGGAATACCTGCATAGCTACTAGCGGCGATGCTAGATGTAATGCCTGGTACAATTTCATATGGAATATTTGCTGCTGCTAAAGTTTCTGCTTCTTCACCAACACGGCCAAAAATAGATGGATCTCCGCCTTTTAATCGGACAACAATTTTGCCTTCTTTCGCAAATTGAAGAAGGTGTGCGTTAATTATTTCTTGTCGCATAATATGATTCTTTGGCATTTTTCCGCAATACATAAGTTCACATGTTTGTTTTGTATAGCTAAGAAAGAAAGGGTTTAGTAAACGGTCATATAAAACAATATCTGCACGTTTTAAACACTCTATCGCTTTTTTTGTAATAAGCCCTTCATCACCTGGTCCTGCACCAACTAAATATACATATCCGTTCATATTCGCACCTCGTCTATTTTTATTTAAAAGGAAGCCAGGGGAGGCTTCCTTTTGTAAATTACATGTATATATAAATATCTCCGTCAATAACTTCTACTTCATACGTTTGAATACAACCATCATCAGGTTTTTGAACTTCACCTGTTAGTAGTGAAATTTTCCAATCATGTAGTGGACAAAAGACGAATTCTCCAGATACAATACCTTCCGCTAATGGCCCGTTTTTATGAGGACAACGATTTTCTACAGCTCGAATATTGCCATTTGAAAGGCGGAATAGGGCGATAGACATACCTTTCATTTGCACTTCTTTACCGATTTGAATAGCAAGATCTTCCGCACGCATAACTTTTATTTTTTCTTTCGTTTGTATCATTTAGATCACAGCTCCTTATTTCACAGTTTCTACTTCATACATCGCTTTTAATGATTTCGTTTCTAGTGCTTGTCCCCATGCTTCCGTATATGTTCTACGAGCTGTTTGGAAACGTTCATTTAACGTAGTAACCATACTTGCATCTTGTAGTATTTCTTTTATATGATCGAAGCCTAAACGTTCTGTCCAGTAGGCGGTACGCTCTCCGTAAATACCAGTTTCACGATAATATTGCATGTAAGCTGCAGCGATGCGAAGGACATCATCTTCAGTAGGGACAATCATTACAAAATCAGCTTCACGTACTTCTGTACCACCATTTCCGCCAATATAAAGTTGATATCCATTTTCGACACAAACAACGCCAAAATCTTTCGTCAGTACTTCCGCACAGTTACGCGGACAACCGGTTACACCCATTTTCATTTTATGAGGTGTATCTACCATTTCTAATGATTGTTCAAGCAACATACCAAGTCCTAATGAATCTTTCGTACCGAAACGGCAAAAACGAGAGCCAACACATGATTTTACATTACGAAGAGACTTTGAATACGCATATCCAGAAGTCATATTTAAGTCAGCCCATACGTTAGGTAAATCTTGTTTCTTGACACCGTATAAGCCAATTCGGCTTGCACCGGTAATTTTCACAAGTGGAACATCATACTTCTTCGCAACTTCAGCAATTTTCATTAAATCATCAGCTGTTGTAACGCCTCCGTACATACGTGGAATAACAGAGAATGTACCATCGTGCTGGATGTTACCATTCATTCTTTCATTAACGAAACGGGACGATTTATCATCTTCATATTCTTCTGGAATCGCCATACGTAAATAGTAGTTTAAAGCAGGGCGGCATTTCGAACAGCCGTCTTCATGTGCAAAACCAAGAACATTTCGTACTTCTTTTGGAGATTTTAAGCCTTTCTCGTGAATGGCCGCTACGACTTCATCACGGGATAAAGGTGTACATCCACACATACCGGCAGATTGCGCTGAGGCATCAAAAGCATCTCCAAGTGTATGAGATAAAACTTGTTCCACAAGTGGACGACATTTACCACAAGAACCTGCGGCTTTCGTACAGCCTTTAACTTCTTCAAAAGTCGTTAACTCTTGTTCTAAAATGGCGTGAACGATTGTTCCTTTCGTAACACCATTACATCCGCAAATTGTGTCATTCGCACTCATAGTAGCAACGTCAAGTTCACATTCTTCACCAGCTTTGTGAAGAAGAGAAGCGGCTGTATATTCTTGTATATCTTCTTCTTTCTTTAACATGCTAAAGAGGCGTGTACCGTCAGCTGTATCACCGTATAAAACGATACCGACGACTTTATTATCACGAATTAATACTTTTTTATAGGAACGTTTACATTCATTAAAGATGGATATTGCTTTCGTTTGATCATCTTCATAAATTTGGCCAGCAGAGAATAAATCACAACCAGCAACTTTTAATTGTGTACCGACGATACTGCCCGAATATCCATCAGTTTGTAAATTTGTTATATGTTTTGCTAATATCGCACCTTGTTCATAAAGAGGAGCAACAAGTCCATATGCGATACCGTCATGCTCTGCACATTCTCCAACTGCATAAATGGACTCATCATTTGTTAGCATATAGTCATTGACTACAATACCGCGATTTACAATTAGACCAGCATCTTTTGCTATTTGCGTATTTGGGCGTATTCCGACAGCCATTACGATTAAATCACAATCTACAACTTCACCGTCTTCAAATTGAATGCCCTCAACATGGTCTGTACCAAGAATTTTTACAGTTTTCTTTTCCATTAAAAACTTCATGCCTTGTGCTTCTAAATCTTCACGCAGAAGAGCAGCTGCTTTCGTATCTAGTTGTTGCTCCATTAAGCTAGGCATTAAATGAACAACATGTACGTCCATTCCTAAATCAATTAGACCTCTTGCGGCTTCTAAACCGAGTAACCCGCCACCAATGACAACGGCCTTTTTCTTTTCTTTAGCGGTATCTATCATAAATTGTGTATCTTCAATAGTTCGAAATCCTGTTACACCAGAAAGTGCGGAACCTTCAACAGGTAAAATAAAAGCACTAGAACCTGTTGCGATAATGAGCTTGTCGTATGTAAGAGTACGCTTCTTTTCTGTAATAATAATTTTTTCTTCTCGTTTAATACTTTGAACTCTTTCATCCGTATACAAAGTTATTTCGTTTTCTTCATACCAACTGTATTCATTCATAATGATATCTTGCATATTTGTTTTGCCTTGTAAAACATGAGAGAGCATAATGCGGTTGTAGTTTGGATGCGGTTCATCTCCAAAAATAGTAATCTCATATGAATCACTATCATGTTTTAAGATTTCTTCCATACAGCGAATGCCAGCCATACCATTTCCGATCATAACTAAACGTTTTTTCATTTTCGTTTCCCCTTTTTATGTGAAATATTGAACAAAGGATTATATTTTTATTATAGAAAATCAAATAAGGGGGAGATGTGATATTTATCACATTTTTATAATGATTCACAAATTGTTAAAATTCGGTTTTATGTGAAGGGGATGTGAATATTTTTCGCGAAACGAAAAAGCAGGCCATAAGTATTTACACTCATGTCCTGCACTTGATTTATGCTTTCGTAATGGCACGCGGAAATAAAATATTATTTTCTAAATGAATATGCTCAAATAAATCAGACTCTAGCGCTTCGAGGCGTTGGTAAACAAGTCGATAAGTACCGCAAGCACCTTCTGGAGGAGTAAAGTCATTTGTCACTTTACGAAGTTCTTTTATAATATTTCCAGCATGATTGTGCTCATTTTCTAGTTCATTTACTACTTTACGTAACTTAGCATAGTTTTCATTAGTTGGATTTTGTTCAAATTCTAAAATTAATGGAAAATCTTCCATTTCTTCTTTAATTAAATGCTGTTCTAATTCCATTTTAAGTTCATGAAATAGCTTATGAATTTGAGCTAAATGAGGCTGACTTGCCCCATGAACACGTAATACTTTTGTCACATATGGACTTAACTGTGGTAATTCTTCATTTAAATAGCGGTGATGCTTATTTATAACATAATCAATCAATTCACGATAAGAAGCATTTTTCCAATCAATTTTCGATTCATTTAATCGTTTCGTATTATGATAAAGCGTATTTAACTCTGTAAGCACTTCAGTAGCTGATAAATTTCTTTCATGAATTGCATCAATAAGTGGCTTATTACCGCCACAACAAAAATCTATTCTATATGATTTAAAAAGATCACTAGCTTTCGGAAATTGTGTAACAATCTCACCAACAATTGAAGTTTCAGTAAATGTATGTTCCATATGAATGCCTCCATAAAGTTTTAATGTAATATCTGAATTAAAAATAGCGATAAATGAAAAACAATGTGGTGATTGAAATCACTTATAATGTGTCAATTTTGAGGATAATAAGATGAGTTTTATAAAAGGAAGAGGGGGAATTCGTCATAATAGTTTCTGATAATAAAAAAGAAGCTTACTAGAAGCTTCTTTTTTACTACTATTTTTCACATGCAACTCCATCGCCATCACGATCAAGATGTGAGTCATAACCTGGTTGTCCTTTATATAGAGGAGCTTTCCCGGCAGCTCTAACTGCGGCACAATTTTTGTAATATGCACTACTAGTATTTCCTGAAGCAGGTTGTGTTTGAGCTTGCTGTGCTTTTTGCTCTTCTTGTTGTTTACGAGCTTGTTCATCAGCCTGACGTTTTTGCTCTTCTTGTTGTTTACGAGCTTGTTCATCAGCCTGACGTTTTTGCTCTTCTTGTTGTTTACGAGCTTGTTCATCAGCCTGACGTTTTTCATCCTCTTGCTTACGAGCTTGTTCTTCGGCTAGACGCTTCTCATCTCCTTGCTTTTGAGTTTTTTCGTCCGCCTCTTTCTTTTCTAGCTCTTTTTTCTGTTCGCTATCTTTTGGCTCTTCATTATTAGAGGCAACTTTTGTACTAGTTGCTGTCGTTTTTTCAGAAGAAGGATCTGAAATACCTGATAGCGCAACAAAAATGACAAATAATACGGCTGTAATAATAAATTGTTTTTTCGCTACACCTGTTTTCTTAATAACAGATAAGATTGCTAGAACAAGGAAGAATATAAATAGAATGAAACTTAAAGTAGAAAAAAACTCGACGACGGGGTGTTCCGATTTTGTTGTACCGGCCGTTATTAATATAATAGAAATCATAAAAAGAATAACGGTAGGACGTCCATATTGTTTTGCTTTTCCATTTTTCTTAAAGAATGAAATGATACATAAGATTAAAAGAATAAAAGCAATAAAAAATAAAGCTGCACCAATATTACTTAAAATCGACATTTTCATACCTCCATTTGTAAGATTCTTCTTATTGATTATATAGGAATTTATTGGATATTACACGTTTTGTATAAATTTAGAAAATTAATATTTTTAATGAACTTATAAACATTTATTTTATATATAAGGAAAAATGGATGTATTTCCTATTACTTTTTGAAAGAGATTTCATAAATTATAGTATATCGATTGAAAGGAGGAGATTTGAATGGAATTTCAATTGTTGGTAACTTGTATATTACAAGAAGGTAATGCTTACTTTTTAGTAACGAAGGTAGATGATGTTATTACGTTAAAAGTACCGATTACTGCGGGAGTAGCAGGTTTATTTTTAGCTTTAGGTGTACCAAGATGTTCTTAATTTAAATCTCTATAGTAGAAGGGGAAGGGACATGCCTTCCTTTTCTACTATTACATAATATAATTATGTAAACTCAAATATCATATTTGTGATAGCACGTTTGAAATGGACATGCATATACTATAATGTTTCGTTGGATGTTAGCGGTGAAAGGTAGTTTTAATAAGTGCATCCAGTGATGTTGTTAAGCTATGAAAATAAAAGAGGTGCTATTATATATGAAAAGAAAAACATTGGATATTCCAGTTACATTGCGAAGAGAGTGGTTTTTAATAGAGTTAGCTCATTTAACGAAAAAATATGGAATTGAAATTGCAACTAGCAAAATGGATGCTGCACCGTTTTTAAGAGATCAAGTTACGGAGTCAAAGATAGGGGAAGGGCTACAATATGATAAATATGATGATGAATATATAATTGAAAATTAAAGGGTAACAACAAAATTAAATTAATTTATAACAAAGTATAAAATAAAGCAGATTCTAAATATAGAATCTGCTTTATTATGAAATACTTGTAGTCAACTAACCTCTTTCTAGTGTTTTTCCTACATATTTCTCTTGCGTTATTCCAAAAGATTCACGAAGAATGCGAGCATAATCTTTAGATTCTATTGGTCGTTTATTTTTAGTGCCTTTAAAGGTTTCTGTATAATTTTTATTTGTTAATGATATGTGACCATAAGTAGTTAATTTACAAGTGATAGCCCCTTTATTAAAAGGAGATTCTTTATGCTCTACAATCACTTGTTGAATGTTATTCACTTTTTTCTCATCTATTGGATCTACAGTGAAAGCATAGCCTATTTTCCATTCGTTTGAAGGTTCAGATTGTAAGAAACTTGTAGATTCCCCGTTAGCTCCTTTTCTCATTTCTAAAATATGCGTACCTTTTCGAGTATTTCGCTTACGAATCCGATATTCTCCTGTTTGAGAGGAGATGACTTCTCCGTTAAAAGGGACTGGATGTAAAGGGAGATGAGATGCAAAACCTGCATCCACAACATAATCTTTATCCTCATGACTTAATATGATAATGACATGACCATCATCGGGTTTCCATTTATTATCGTACAGATCATAAACAGTACCGGCTACTTTGTATACTTGAAACCCACAATCAATTAAAAAATAATACAATAAGGAGTTTAATTCATAACAAAGTCCACCTCGTTTTTGAATAAGTAACTTTTCTATTAAGTTATCTTTTGAGATATTTTTAATAGTACCAGCCATAATATCAAGATTTTCATAGGGGAGAATCATTCCCATTTTTAAGAGAATTTCATCTAAATCATCAAATGTTATTTCTTTTGCAGGAATTTTTAAGCGTTTAAAAAACTCCTTTTGTAAATTGGTCATCATAAAGTATTCTCCTTTCTTTTTACAGAATTTTCTTCTGCTCACCGATAGGTTAGTACTTCTAAAAAGTTAATTCAAGTGCGCGGAAATTATCATAATATATGTTTCTGGAAATGTGATTTTCTATTCTGAAATTTCAGTTTAATTTTTAATCGTAGGAAAGTCTTATAATATAAGCTCCTTTAAAATTAGTTTGTATTTAATGAAAAGAAAGTACATATCTTTATTATATTTTTAAATAACTAACTAGTAATAAAATGTTTTTTCACTAAAATTTTTTCAAGATTTGTATGCTTTATATAAACAATATTGATTTAAAAAATATCTGGATGTAGCTAAGTAAACAATTATTGAGAAACTTTTTTGTCGTATTCTATCAAAAGGAAGAGGTAGAAACAAAGAGAATAACGAGAGTTAAGAAAGAGGGTATACAACTAGTAACCTTCTAAAAATAGGGCTAACATCTTTTTAAAATAAAAGATTAGCTATTATTAAGGAAGGGAAAATATAAAATATTATAAAGAACACCTTCTTTCAAAAAAATAGGGGGAGTAATATGCGACTGATGAGAAGATGTGTGGCCTTACTAATTGTATTTTTTATCATGGCTCCAACGATTAGCACAAATGTACAGGCAGAAGTTGTAAAAGAGCTTGGAAAGGGGTTTCCTGATACAGAAGTATTCACACCTGGAGAATGGTTTTTAGGCCAAAAACCTGCTAATTATGATGAGAATAAACCGCCAATTCTCTTTGTACAAGGAAGAAATGGTAATGCTGATAGTTGGTATGGAAAGACAGTATATCATGATATAAATGATATGTATGATTATGCTTTAAAAGCAGGCTATCAAACAGTGTTTATACAATTGTATGATGCAGCGGGGAAAGGTTCGGCTAGTCAGTGGGATAACGGAAAATTGTTGGCACAAAAACTTGAAGAAATATATAATCATTTCGGTAAGAAAGTTAATATTGTAGCGCATAGTAAAGGTGGAATTGATACACAAGCTGCATTAGTTGAATATGGTGCGAATCGATTTGTTGGAAATGTTATTACACTTGCTACACCGCATCATGGCTCAAATTTAGCAGATTTGTCATATAGTTGGTGGGCAGGGTGGCTTGCTTCTATATTAGGTCAAAAAGATGATGGTACGTATTCGTTACAAATAGGTGAAATGGCAAAGTTTCGTTCAATAATAGATAACAACCCAGCAGCTAAATTAAACCGTTACTATACGGCTACTGGGACTAGCTGGGGACCAACATTTTCTGCATTATCTATGGGCGGGTTATATTTATCATCGTACGGTTCAAATGATGGACTAGTAAATGAATGGAGTGCGAAGCTATCGTACGGTACACATTTATTTACAGATTCCAGATTTGATCATGACAATATAAGAAAAGGATCAGCTGTTTTTGCACGAATTGAACCATATTTACGTACGACAAATGTGGGGTTACCAGCTTTAGTAGCATCCAGCACTAGTTCAAATGAAAATCTAGAACAATTAAATACAACTTCAAATCAAAATATTTTAGGAGGCGAATTACCACAAAATCAGTGGATAGAGCAAAGTATTTCTGTTGATAAAAAGGCTGAAGGAATAGTTTCTGTACTAACTGCTTCTTCTGATGTAGAAGTACAAATGGTATCTCCAAAAGGAGAAATCTATGCAAACAAAGATAGCGCTATAACTACTGGTGAAGGCGAATCTTTCTTTAATGGGGCGACAATTAGAACATTTAAGTTTGATAAATTGGAAGTAGGCGAATGGAAAATCAAAATGATGGCGAAGCAGTCGAAAGATGCATATTTAGTTGTAAGCGATTACAATAATAGCGCGCCATTTGTTCTTCAAATGCCTACAAAAGTTAAAGTAAATAAACCTGAGTATAAACTGAAAAAATCACCAGTGGCACCTGAAATGAAAGGGGATCTTTCCATAACAGTAAGAGTCGTTAATAAAGAAGGTAAGTTAGTCTCTGAATTTAATGAATTACAAAATGTTAATACGAATACATTTACAGGTGCTTTGAAAGATATAAAACAACCGGGAGTATATAACGTTACGATGGATATAAAAGGGATGAATAAAGAAGGAAAACCATATAATCGTACGATTGTTAAGTCGGTTTATGTAGAGAAATAAGGAAGAATAAATAAGCATAATATAAAAGTGCAGAAATCTTGTGTTAGAAAGAATTCTGCACTTTTTTTGCGTGATGAAAGATAATAAAAGTCGAAGAAAACTGTTATTCAATAAAAAAAGATGCTGAAATAGCATCTGAATGTAAAGAAATAATATTAACTTAGTTTTGTAACTGTTAATTCAACTGAATTTATACCATTGTCACAAGTTACAATACTTTGACGATTAAAGCCACTATTATTTCTAAGTTGAAGAGTTGAATTAGCTGGCACTGTAACAATCGTTTCGCCAATGAGTTGAAGACATTCGTTATTTGATGAAGTATTCATTTGAATAGCGAAGTCACCTTGACTATTAGCAAGTGGATTGTTATTTAAAAATATAGTTATGACTGGGATATGTGGAAATACAGGATTTAAAGTAGTATTAATACTGGAAATGAACGAAACTCTATAATCACCAGCTTGTCTAAATTGTATAGTAGTAGGGTTTAGTAAGGAAACGCCTCCTGCTAAAGGTCCAACGTGATTAAATGGAAAAGGGTTGCCAAAAGGAACAGTTATAAATTCAGTTTGCCAAAAAGTTCCGTATGCAGGACAGCTTCGTTTATGTGAATGGTCACATGAACATTTTTTATTTGAACTGGAAGAAGATTTACATGAGCATTTTTTATACGAGTTTGAAGAATGATAGTATGAACCCAATATATTACCTCCTATTCTTAATAAATGTAAAACACATAATAGTTTATGAAAATGAATCAAAATTGGCGTGTATGCTTGTACTATAAAAGGAGATAGATGTGGAATATAAAGTGCTCAAATGATGAAATATAGTATTGGGGTATTACCTGTAACACTTTTTGAAGATGATAAGGTTCATGATTTGATAGAAAAATGAATGGGATTTCTAAATGGATTAAAGTAACGAGGAAACGTTTATCCCGCTATTTTCCGAGCAGTAAGACCCCACCTCAAAATTCAGTGAAAGCAAAGAAGTTAGTTGGGGGATGAACAAAACCCCCACTGAGTAAAGTTTCACTTTACTATATTAATTTCGTCTGACAAACAGCAATATTATCTTTTGCTGTATGGATGTTATTGTTTGGTGAAGTTATGATATTTAATCGTATATATATTAGATTATTTAGTTTATTTTTTTATTTGTGTAGCTGGGCAGGAAGAAGTCAGAAAATATAGAATAAATGTACATATGAAGCATCGTTTGTTTTTGGTGTGAATAGTAATTAAAGATACGCTAAAATATTTAAAATTGTAACGAAAGAGAGATTAAATAATAGAAGGAGCAACTTACATGGAAAATATATTAAAGGTATCTTCAAAATCAAGCCCAAATTCAGTCGCGGGTGCAATAGCAGGAGTGCTAAGAACAAGTGGTAATGTGGAAATTCAAGCGATTGGGGCTGGAGCTATAAATCAAGCGATTAAAGCAATTGCGATTGCAAGAGGGTTCGTCGCTCCAAGTGGTATTGACTTAGCCTTCGTACCAGCATTTCAAGAGATTTCTATCAATAATGAAGAAAGAACAGCGATTAAATTAATTGTAGGTCCTAGAAAGAAAAGGTCTTAGTAGAAGAGAGTGTTACTATAAGGGGAAAAGACCAATAGACTTCCCATGTTAGATACGTTATTTTATGTAACCGATCCTTGGGTGTGGACATGGCATTATGCCGGACGCATGTCTGTTAATTTCTCCTTAAATTTAGCGTGTGTTCTAGATACTTAAAAATGCCAAATCCTTTGTGATATAAGGGATTTGGTATTTTTGATGTTTTTAAAAATAAACAACCCTAAAACTGCTCATTTAGAAGATTTAGTTTTAGTAGCGGCCATTGAACGTTTTTATGATAGTTTACCTGATAAATAGAAGAGTTTACCAATGAAAAGTAACTGGGGGATTCAAAAAATGAATCAAACTATTTTAGAGAAAGTCCTAAAATTTCGGGATGATAGGAACTGGAAGCAGTTCCACAATCCTAAAGATTTAGCTATTTCTCTTTCTTTAGAGGCGAGTGAGTTGTTGGAGAATTTTCAGTGGAAAAGCAGTGAGGAAGCTGTAGAAACAAAAAAAGAAGACATGAAAGATGAGTTGGCAGATCAATTGGATATTGACTTAGAAGAGATTATTATAAACAAAATAGAAAAAATAATAAAAAATATCCAGTAGAGAAATCTCGAGACTCTAAAAAGAAATATAATGAAATTTAAAAAAGGTGGAATTAAATATGTTATATCTTTTTACTGCAAGTAATGATAGTGCTATAAAAAATTTGGAAGCTACTATTGAAAAAACATATCCTATTTCTACATGTTTAGCAGATTTAGATGCCGATACAGTAACTAAACTTAAAGATAATGAATTACATGAGAATGTATGTATGTGGGGAGCAACTCCTGGTTCTTCAAATGTTGATAGATGGGAAAAGTTAAAAGAGGGTGACGGGATTTTAGCATATTCTAAAGGGGAATTTAAGTTTTTCGGGACAATTTTTGCTAAGACTCATAACCCAGATGTGGCTAGAAAAATTTAGAAAACAAACGATAATGATGAAACTTGGGAATACATCTATTTTATTAAGGACCTAAAACCTGTAAACATTAAAGCAATCGAATTTGCAGCTTTCTTTGGCTACAAATTGAACCATACACCACAAGGATTTACTAATATTGATTCGGATTTTAGTAAAGTAAAGATTGCAGAAGAAGAGAAATCGGAAAATCGAAAAAAAACTAAAATGGAATCTGGTAGGGAAGTATGGCCTCGTGATCCGAAAAAAGCTAAACAAGCTATTAAACAGGCAGAATTTAAATGTGAAATAGATGACACACATGAAACATTTGTATCGGAAGCCAGCCGAAAAAATTATATGGAGGCCCATCATCTAATACCGTTAAGAATGCAACATGATTTTGAAAATAGTTTAGATGTTGTTGGAAATATAGTTAGTATATGTCCGAACTGTCATAGGTTGATTCATTATGGAAGAGACAAAGATAAGAAAAAAGTTTTAGAACTTCTCTTTGAACAAAGAAAAGATTCTTTGAAGAAGTTCGGTATTGAGGTATCTCTCAAAGAGCTATTTGGATACTATGGAATTCTAAAATAAGAATATTCATAGCTATAGTGAAGGTAGAATGTTTCATACTTAAACATAGCTATTATTGTGATGGAAATTTAAATTTCGTCTTTTGAAAGTATCAATAATTTGTATTATTTTCATAGGGTTATATATTTTTCTTTTGCTCTGCTGTATAGCAGAGCTCTTTTTTTTGTCGTACAAAAGCCACCTATATATGTGAAGTGCACCCCAATTGTTAGGCTGTGTCTAACAATTGGGG